>CAZIDT010000056.1:0-7413 GCA_964537855.1 uncultured Nitrosomonas sp. | reverse complement strand
ATCCAGCTATTTTTCCGTGCGGCGCATGAAGCGCTTATGCTCAGATTTAGGACGATCAATCATTTGACACGCATGTCGGTAGGAACGCAATGTCCGCTGTGCATAGCCTAAAACACTTTCATGGGGATAATTGATGATCTCATGTAAAGCCGTCTCGGCCGCGATACCTGCTGGGTAACCCAGCAACAGCTCCATTCCCTCAACCACGTGTTGCGCGGTATAAACATGAAATAATCCTTGCGTGACGGCTTCGATGACCGTATGCGGCAGCATGAGATTTCGTTGGTTCTGGCGTGGAATTAATACGCCTTGCGTTCCATTTAAACCAGCCGTTTTACACACATTAAAATAACCTTCAATTTTTTCATTGATACCGCCAATGGGCAGAATCTCTCCGTATTGATTGACCGCCCCGGTCACCGCAATCCCTTGTTTGATCGGTATTCCTGATAAGGCTGAGATTAACGCGAACAGTTCCGCACAAGAGGCCGAATCGCCTTCAATACCGGTATATTCTTGTTCAAATACAATCGAGGCATTGAGTGCAAGCGGTGCAATGCTGGTAAACAGTGCTGATAAATAATTTTGCAAGATAAACACGCCTTTATCGTGAATCGGCCCAGAAAGCCCGACTTCGCGCTCGATATTAAGTACCCCGTTCTCCCCTGCAAAAGTATGGGCAGTAATTCGCACCGGCGCACCAAAGCAATGGTCCCCCAGGTCAATCTGGACTAAGCCGTTGATTTGGCCAACCTTCTCACCATGGGTCTGAATCAAAATATCGCCTTCAGCGATGGCTTCTTGCAAACAGCAATCGGGGTAATTGTGGCGAAATAAGCGGGCTTGAATGGCGATTTCGACATCGGCCACATCCACCAGACTTCCTGAATGGGCTTTGCATTGCGCGGCACTTTCTAGCACGAGCGTTTCAGTTCGGCTAAAAATTGCGCTTTGCCGCAACTGATCATTGGCGTCTCGGTGGCAATCCTCCAATAAACGCGCAACGGCTTTAGCGCTGAAATGGGGCAATTTTGATTCATGGCAGGCATGGGCTACAAAAATTGACGATGCACGACGAATTTGCTCATTTGAGACAAAACTATCCGCAAAATCCACTTTAACCCTGAAACGTCGAGCGAGTTCTGGATTCTCTTCCTGTATTAAATAATATTGCTCACGAGAACCGATAAGAATAATCTTAACCTGAACATCGATGACCTCAGGCACTAGGGATGCGGTCGCAATTTGCGTGAGATTGGCGCCGGGCTCATCGATCTGCAATTTATTGCTGCGTAATAGTCGGCATAATTTTTCCCACACAAGGCTGTCGACGAGTAAATCATCCAGATAGAGCATCAAAAACCCGCCATGCGCTTTGAGCCAACTACCCGCCCGAATTCGTGTGAAATCAGTGATCAGTGTCCCTTCCACCGATTGATAATCGATGCTCCCGAACAATGAACGATAAGAAGGACTTTCATCGATGATAACCGGGGCCCCTTTTAGATCGTGATTATCGACGATCAAATTGATCTGATAGTTAAACAGCAGCGATTTTAATTCTTCGAGCCGTTTTTCTTCATCCGCATCTGAAATTCTGAATAGCTCAAGATGGTCGAGAATATCTTCCTCCATCTTTGCAACAAACTGGTTGAGCTTCTGCTGGTCATCATCAAGCAAATTGACGCACTGGCGGATCATCGCCAGCTCATTTGCCAATAGCCGCTGAACGCCACCTCGTTGTAAGTTATCCAGGGCTTCTTCTTTGCTCCGCTCAAGGGGACGCACTTTCTCAAAATAACGAGCAATCTCTGTTTGCAACGTTTGTTCTAGTTGCTCATATTTTTGGCGCTTTTCCTTCGATAATGCTAAAACTTCTGCCTCAGTCAGCACTTTCCCAGAATCATCCAGTAAAGTGAAAATCATTCGGCTCGATTCTCGCTGAATCGCAAAATGGTGCTTCTCTGCAAAGGCATCGAGTTCTCCATAAGCTTGCGTTTCATCGATCCTAAATTTTCTTTCGATCCGCTCAGTTTCAGCTTTAAAATCCTGCCCCTCAAAATAGCGCGGTACCTCAGACTGTATATATTTAGTGAAAAGCGCTAATTTTTGACGTAGTAAGCGACCTTGACCCGCAGGTAATCGGAGCGTAAGGGGTCTTTCGGGTATTTCAAAATTATGGATGTAACACAGATCAGTGGGTATAGCCTTAAGGTGCGCCACCTTAGTCATAGCTTGCTTGAGCAGGGAAGATCGACCGCTACCGACCTCTCCCAGTGCAAACAAATTATAGTCAGGATGCTCCATTTCCAGCCCAAAGTAAGCCGCTTTCTCGGCACGCTCCTGACCAATCCAGGATAGCGGCTGGTCAATTAACTCCGATGTGTCGGCAAATCCTAATGAAGCTGGATCGATGATTAATCGAAGTTCGTGAGGCATTAATTTATTCATGAAAATGAGCGATTCGTTAAATTAAAAGAAATATTAAAAAACGATCATTTTACTTCACTTTGCTATCCATCCTAGAAAAGGGTATCTTGATTAGGTATCTCACACAATTGGATCCGCTAAAAATGAATTTCTTGATTACCGGAGCTACTGGGTTTATTGGCCGACAGCTTGTGCAGCAGCTTAAAGCAGATCATCACGTTGAAGTACTCAGTCGAGATCGTCAGCGTGCGGAGCGCTTACTTGAAGTTCCTGCTTATCAATGGCACTACGCTCAAGATGAGGTTCCAGTCGAGGCGCTAAAAAATGCAGAAATAATTATTCATCTGATGGGGGAAAATCTCGGTGAGGGTCGATGGACTCAACAACGCAAACAAGAAATTTATCAATCGCGTATTTTGAGTACCCGTAAGCTCGTTGAAGCAGCGCCTCCTCATCTGAAGTGTTTTATCTGCGGATCTGCAATTGGTATTTATCCTGGAATTGGGGATCAAATTTTTGATGAAAGCTTTACCGTCCCAACAGAAGGGAATTTCATGCAGACGGTCTGCCGTGATTGGGAAAATGAAGCACAAAAAGTTGAGCTTAAGCAAATTCGCAGAGTCAGTATTCGCACCGGCGTTGTGTTAGGTCAGGGGGGTATGCTCGAAAAGCTGCTTCCCTTATTCAAACTAGGCCTAGGCGGATCTGTCGGCGATGGAAAGCAGTGGTTACCTTGGATTCATATCGATGATTTGGTTTCTATTTTCATAGCAGCGGCACTCGATGATCGGTATCAAGGTCCTATCAATGCTGTTTCACCCAACCCTGTGCCGTATCAAGCCTTTTCATCGACGCTTGGCAAAGTACTGCATCGCCCCACCTTCTTGACAATGCCTGCTTTTATCCTAAAGTTAGCATTAGGAGAAGCGGCAGATCTTGCCCTGAATAGCTATCGGGTTAAACCGACTAAATTGATTGAATCCTTTGGTTTCCAATTTAAGTTTGCGCAACTGAGTTCTGCGTTAGAGGATATTACCTAGAAAGCAATGACATAATTTTGTAGCATAAGGATGAATCGCTTCTAAAAACTCGATTGAACCGTGTTATCTTTTTGTACCAACCCTCATTTTTTAATTTTTAACAGGAGTCTAAACCTATGAATTTATCCCGATTCTCTTATCGTATCGCTTTAACCTTAGCAGTGGTTATTCTAACGAGCTGCGCTGGTTCCACTAACATACCTGATACTTCGGGAGCGACAGGCGCTTTATCACAAGCAAGTGTTCCATCAGGTGCGACACAAGCTGCGATTAGTTCAGCTTCAGCAGATAGTGGATTAATTGGATTACTCATGCAGCAACTGGGCGTTACCCAAGCTCAAGCTCAAGGAGGAACAGGTGCACTACTTCAATTAGCCCAATCCAAAATGTCACCTGGCGATTTCACAACCCTAGGTAATTCAATACCCAATATGCAAAGTATTATGGCCGCTGCACCTTCCCTGAATACAAGTGGGTTAGGTGTACCCAAAAGTCTCTCTGGTATGGCAAGCGGCAGTCTACCTGAGGCCAATAGCGGTATGTTAGGGATAGCAAGCGCGTTCCAACAACTCGGTTTGGCCCCTGATATGGTGCAAAAATTTATTCCGATCATTACTCAGTTCGTTCAAGGCAACGGAGGGGGCGCGGTTACTAGCGCATTACAATCCGCTTTGATGGGTGGACTATAGTCGGAGCTAATTCATTCAGGGAGCATTTTTTGATCGTAAGATGAGCGATTTAGTTGATCGCGCTGAGCGTCATCGCATACGCATGCAGCGCAAAAAAGAAATTGTTGATGCTGCTATTGATCGAGCAAATCAAGAAAAAGGCCTACTGCTTGTCCATACTGGAAACGGTAAAGGAAAATCAAGCGCAGCCTTTGGAATGGTAACTCGCGCATTAGGCCATAATATGCGAGTCGGTGTCGCACAGTTTATTAAAGGAAGATCGGATACTGGTGAAGAAGCTTTTCTTCGCCACCAACCTGGGGTGATTTGGTATGTGCTGGGTGAAGGCTACACTTGGGATACTCAAAACCTTGCCCAAGATATTGAAACAGCTCAGCGGGGATGGCAGCTAGCTCGCGCGTTCTTACAAAATCCAACCATCGATCTTGTCGTTTTTGATGAGCTAACTTATCCCATCAGCTATGGTTGGCTCAATCTTGATCAAATATTAAACGATATCGAGAATCGACCCACGATGCAGCATGTGATCATTACAGGTCGTAATGCGCCCGACACACTCTGTGAAATTGCTGATACGGTTACCGAATTTCGTAATATCAAGCACGCCTTTTATTCTGGTATCAAAGCACAGAAGGGTATCGATCTCTGAAGGCTAAGCGTACTATTGCTAGCACGCTTAGCTTTTGGATTAATGCTTGTGATGGTGGTGATGTTCTTTATGATGGGCCTTACATTGCTCACAATCATGTTTTTTATCATGATCATGGTCGTGGCTTTCAGCGTGATCATGACTATGGTCATGATCGTGGTGATGGTCATGACTACTTGTCGCTTCTGCCGAAGCAAGTGGTGTAAATCGCGCACCTTGTGTTTCATATCCTGGAAGTGCTAACAATACAGCAATGGCTGTTTCAGGGGTTACTTTGAAGTCACCTTTAGCCTTCATCATATTTCCAAAAACCGGTTCCAACTTAACGGATTGCTTCTTTCCGTCTTTCCCATCTGCAATGATAATGTTTGCTTTACCTTCTCCACCAGCTGCCTGAATCGGCTTATTGCCGTGATCGGTAATATAGAGTGTTAATTCATTATCTTTTGCAATCAACTCTAAATGAAATGGACCTGCCATCATAAGTTGACCGCCATGCGGTGCTTTGATTGCCTTCAATTGTTCTTCGCTATGGGCCCAAGCGAATTGTGAGCCGACAATCATTAAAGTGCCCCAGATTATTAAAGACATGATCTTTATCATTTTCTTACCCTCTCAAATTTAACCTATGAAATAAGTCGAATTAATTGTTATTTATCAACACAAAATTAGTGCACATGATCTTTAGGTGGGGGAAGAATTTCCCCTTCCCGATTGAGCTGTTCCAATTGTTGAGTCAATAAGCTCAATTCAGACCATGCTAACTCATCAATAGCCGGTATCCAACGCGCACGCAAGTAACCAAATCGATCGATTAAAAATTCCAAATGATCGGGAATATTACCCGCACCTAAAATATCAGGATAATTCAGCGTTCTTCGATACAAAACATAACTGTCTACAATTTCTTGTGCTCCCTCGGTTACTACAGGGAAAGGAATATCGCTCGTTATCTCTGTAAGTTCATGTTTAGTGAGTTTATTCATCGGAACCGCTAATACGGTAGTATTCAATTTTTTCAAACGCTCGTAAGATTCTACCAACTCACGAATTCTCTCTTGCGATTGTGGCCAAGTAAATAACACTAACAATACATTATTCTTCTGGCGAAAATCTTTGATCACACCACTGCTTCCATCATGCGCAAAATAAGGGAATATGGGTGGTCCAAGTGAAGGTTTTTCAGGCATTACTTTAGGATTGAGTAGTCTACCCTGATATCCACGGGACATACCATGCATATAATTCACCACATCCCAGCGATCTTCCTCTGACAAATTTCCAGAAAAACCAGGCATCCCGGTATTTTTAATACCGTAAGTTAGCCAATGAAAGAAATCTCCCGCAGTATGTCTAGCAGTATGAGGTTCTGTTAACAAATCGGCTGGAGGGGGATTAAATGTTTTAGCAACAATGCCATTTCCTTTTCCTTGTGGCCCATGACAGGACACACAATTTTTGGCATATATCGCTGCTCCATTGGAAATTGAAATGACATCGAAGGGAACGGGGGTACTCCGATAAGTTTCTGGGAAGGCATCAACAGCAAGGGGAGGTAATGCAATTGCAAGTGACAGCGCGGCTAAAATCGTGGGTATTAAAATTCTGCGCTTCATTTCCCACTGATTAATAATTGCAAACCCAGCTATCCCAATCGCTACCAAAAATAATGCCGAGCCACTCCAAAATAACGTTTGTACATTAGCTTCTTCCCATGTTGCATCAATTGATAAACGAAATGGATAAGGCCAATTATCAATAATGGCATGTTTAGCAGGGATTGTATTAGCCAAAATTGTTGCAAACAATACCAGAAAAATAGCTAATATGAATTCTACTCGAACCCACTTCCATAATAATTGACCACCCTTTCCTGCATCTTCTGGATTATTCAAGGCAGTAAATAAAGGAAGCCATCTTGAACGTGCTTGATAGGCAATCAAAAGTATAACGGCCAACAAAGTCAATTTAATGTTCAGCAACCAACCATATGAACTCGATACAAGCGCATGGTAATCTTCTTCCACCATTCGGTTAGCAATAATTAATCCAGTCGCAACGATAGCTAACATTACTGGAAGTGCAACCTTAGAAAATTCCTTTAATCCTTCCACGCTGACTCTATCGAGCATCACTTCGCTTGTTTTTCTTTCTCTTGTAGAAAAAACGATCAGCAAGAAAGCTGGCAGCGCACCAAACCAAGCACCAGCTAGCAGAATATGCAATGCATAGGGAAAAATTGAGGTAAATGATATTTCTTCTGCAGCAGCATGGCTAACAAGAGAACCAGCAATCAAAGGCAATGCTGCTATGCTTGCACCGAGTACATAATGCCATTTGATCCTTTCCAATCTTAAAATATAAATGAAGACAAACAGCATGATTAAGGCACTAATCGCCCTAACCGCCCACAAGTGCCCCATTCTGGTCTCTTTGACAATTTCAAACCACGCCGCAGGTTGCCAGGCATCGGATGATATTCCGGTCGCCTGCCCTGTCGTTGTTGCGAGTATTCCTATTAATCCAATTAATACGACCAAGGATAATTTTGGAAAAAGCATTTCCAATTTTGTGACCCATGGATTTTTGAATATCGAATTCTGAC
>CAZIDT010000055.1:0-7431 GCA_964537855.1 uncultured Nitrosomonas sp. | reverse complement strand
GCGTGCCATTGCAGATAGGACGCGGGGGTGAGTATCAGACGGCCCTGGTCCCATTAAAACACGCTGTGGTGGATAAAAAATAGAAATTTTCTTCTCTGGACGAAAGTCTTTAGTTGTCATTGTTATTCCTACTGGGTTTAAAAAGCTGTGATTATAAAAATATTGAACCAGTGATTTTATCAGAAGTGATCAACAAATTGACGATTGAATCGAGCCTAGCTCAGGTTAGATTATTTCCGAATCTCAGGGTAAGGATAAAGTCTATTTAAGGCGATGCTCTTGCCCGCTGTTTCTACAATACGAACATGCTCACGGCGGAATTCCCGAGCATGCTTTAATCCACACGAATGGGCAATCATGTTGATTTCCTTATTGACATTACTTGCATAATTAGCCACGCGCAGATATTTTTCTTCAACGACTAGTCCATGTTGTAAGCGTGGGTTGTGGGTAGTTATGCCTGTTGGGCAAGTGTTGAGATGACAGCGCATTGCTTGAATACAGCCCAGTGAAAACATAAAGCCGCGGGCTGAATTGATAAAATCTGCGCCTACACAAAGTGCCCAGGCTCCATGGGCAGATGTCACAAGTTTTCCAGCTGCAATAACTCGAATACGTTTTTTCAAATTCGATTCAATCAGTGAATCGACTACGCGCGGCAATGCTTCAGCAATTGGTAGACCCGCATGATCCATTAATGTTTGAGGTGCTGCCCCGCTTCCCCCTTCTCCGCCATCGATAGTTAAAAAATCAGGAGCATAATCTAAACCGCGTCGTAAAATGGTTTCGCAAAGTTCGTTCATAAAGTGCCATCCTCCGATCGCAGTTTTTACGCCTACAGGTCTCCCCGTGAGTTCTCGAATATAAGCAATTTTATCGAGTAATTCGTTGATATTCCGAATATCATAGTGTCGGTTAGGGCTAATAGAATCCTGATATTCAGGGATGCCGCGAATAGCTGCTATTTCTGGATTTACTTTTGCACCGAGTAGTACCCCACCTTTTCCTGGCTTGGCTCCTTGAGATAGTTTAATCTCAAAAGCTTTAACAAATTCAGCTATTTCTTTGGTGCGTGTTGGTGAGAAATTACCTTCTGCATCGCGAACACCATATTTTGCGGTACCAATCTGCATGATAATGTCGCAATCACCTTCTCGGTGATAGTCTGATAGGCCACCTTCCCCAGTATTTAACCAGCAATCTGCCTTGGCTGCCCCCAGGGATAGGGCACGAACTGCTGGTGCCGAGAGCGCGCCATAACTCATCCCGCTAATGTTGATAATCGATTTTGCTTGAAAAGGGTATTGGCAGTAGTTTTCTCCGATGGTTACAGGCGGAGTTGGTAATTGATCTTCTTCCAAAATTGGAAACACGGCATTGACGAATATAAAAGCACCAGGTTCTCGCAAATCATAAGTAGAACCAAATCCAACGATACCACCTTTATTTTTTGCGCTTTTATAAACCCATGTTCTTGTGGCACGATTAAAAGGCATTTCATCTCTATCACCCGAAAATAAGTATTGCCGAAAGTATTTACCTTGTATCTCAAAGAAATAACGTAGTCGACCAATGATCGGATAGTTACGCAATAGCGTATGCTGTTTTTGTGTAATATCGCGAATGAATAACGCTATGATCGCGATAACCACAGCCAACCCCATGATGGTTGCTAAGCTATAAATCAGTAAATTGATAAAATTTGCTAAAGTGAATTGAGACATACCTTCAGATATAAGAAGTGGTAATCACAGCTATTTTTTATTAGGAATAAAGATAGTGCTAGCTTAACGCTCAACAAGAATTTGATAAATACGCTTATTAAATTTATTCACAATGATGATAGAAAATGGCATAGAAATTATGCGATGATTTCTTTTTGTTCTGAGCAAGAGGGGTGCTGGAAATAATTCGACTAATACAGTAGTGGGGGGGGGTGATAACGTATATGTTACGGGATTGGCTAATCCGTTAATTATTCTTCGATTATCTAGGAATTGTTTCACCCTCCATGAAAATTCCAGAGGGTGACAGAGCATTTATTAGCGTAGATTGAAGGGAAGTCTTATACGCCTTGATTGTAGGATGCGATATGCAATCCAAGACAGAATCAGCATTGCAATCATTGGACCAAGCAAACTTCGAGCTACTTTACCATAGTCAAGCATTGCCACACGAAGTTGGTAATGATAACTTAAAGGTGGAACACCCTCAGCTGTGACCACGACAGAATAAAGTCCTTTATCCAATTTGCCAATACCATTAATAACGCCATCTGAGTAATAGTCAGCATTTATTTGTGCGACAGTTTCTCCATTTTCTGAGTTTCCACGAAATACTTTTAAACTTACCGGCATATTTCTTAAAGCGGGATCAAGTAAGTCGACTACAAGGTAGGTTTCACCCTCTGTTGGGATTTCAGTGCAGTATTGCTCATTCTGATCAAATTGGGGTTGATAAGTGCTGAGATGGACCATATTTCCTCCAGCCATGCGCACACAAATATCATCTTCTAGTGCAACTCTACCATGTCCTGAAACATTACCTACATGAAAAGCTAGAACAAGGATGCAGGTCGATATAGTTAATTGTATTGTTTGTTTTATCACGACAACCCTCCTATGTTTATCAAAAATTATCTGTTGTTGCCAATTTGAGTGGTTTTTGCATTTGTATTCCATTTCATGGATCTACAATGAAATCGGACAGCTCAAGTTAAGTTTTGTTCATTCAGGTAAATAATCAACACAGAAATTTCTTCAGAATCTAAGAATAGAATAGGCATGATCATATAAAATAAAAAAAGGTGCACTGATTGGATTCTGAGTTTAGTTTGAGCGAAAAAAAAGGAGCCAATTGGCTCCTTTTTTAAAAATTTAATACTGAATTTATTTAACTCGACTACGATACTCTAATGTTCTAGTGTCAATTTCAATCTTGTCACCAATCTCACAAAAAAGGGGAACCGGTAATTCAAAACCGGTAGTAATTTTAGCATTTTTCATGACTTTACCTGAGGTATCACCCTTTACGGCAGGCTCAGTATAAATAATTTCGCGTACAACAGTGTTAGGTAGCTCAACTGAAATAGCTTTTCCATTATAGAATACGACTTCACATGGCATTCCGTCTTCTAAAAAATTAAGTGCATCGACCATAGTTTCTGCTTCAACTTCATACTGATTATATTCAGCATCCATGAAAACATACATTGGTTCAGCGAAGTAAGAATACGTAACTTCTTTTTTATCTAAAATAACGATATCGAACTTATCATCTGCTTTATAAACTGCTTCGCTGGGTGATTCAGTCAGCAAATTCTTAAATTTCATTTTAACGACCGAGGAATTTCGACCTGATTTGGTGAATTCTGATTTCAACACAACCATAGGGTCTTTCCCAAGCATAAACACATTTCCAACACGAAGTTCCTGAGCTGTTTTCATCTAAATGACTGCAATAAGTAGGATTAAAAAAGGAAATTATACTCTGGATAAGTTACAAAAATCCAGATGTTATAACTATAAAAAGCTTATCTATAGCTCAGTTTATTCTTTATATTTCAACGGGGTAGATTGTAACTTGTAAACTTAAATCAGTGAGTTATGACCCTGACCTAATCATGAAAAAAACAAGAGAAGCATGGTGCTTGCATATAAAAACAATTGGCGGAAGCGGTGAGATTCGAACTCACGGATAGTTGCCCATCGCTGGTTTTCAAGACCAGTGCCTTAAACCGCTCGGCCACGCTTCCTATTGTTGATATGATGAAGTCGATCATAAAAAATTGCAACTTAACATGGTAAGTCACATTTAATTTGCGCAGATGATACTCACTTAAGGCTTCTTTTGCTAGTAGCAATCAAAAAAAAATTCACTTTGATAATTTTGCTAGCTGTTCCGTAAGACGCTTAATTTCTTCTTCCGCTTTTTTTTGCTGTGTTACATCGAATTGTACACCGAGGTAGTATAAAACATTTCCTTTGGAATCAAATAAAGGTGTTATAACGAGATGGTTATAAAACATTTCACCATTTTTTCGATAATTTCTAAGCGTTATTTCGATCGATTTCTTATTTAAAATAGCTTCTCGTAGTTGATAACGTTCCTGCTGATCTCGATCATTTCCTTGTAAAAATCGACAATTTTTTCCGATTGTTTCAGCCTGGGTATAACCAGTTATTGTTTCGAAAGCTTTATTTGCATAAACTAAGGGTAAATCTTCCTGATCAGGATCAGCTAAGGTAATGCCATTTACGCAGGAATCAAGGATATTAGATAATACTTGTGGAATTAATCCGGGATCTTTTTCAACGATAAAATCCATACTGTTTCTCCAATTAATATAAAAAGTTGTATAAACTTCTTCGGGTTATTCTTCTCAAGCTGAATCAAATCGTATTGAATTCAATTAAGCGCTTGATGTTTCTAACCGTCCTTTCTGCCCCATCTTGTACAGCAATTCGAATAAGTTTCTCAAAGGGTCTCATATGTAGTTCTAGACTTAGTAATTCAAAAGTAAAGGTAATTTGTGTTGATTCTTCATTTTTTGGTTCAAGTGAATAATCACAGCGAAATGGGTTTGATACACCATCAAAGCAAATACGTTTGTTAGGTTCGAAAATTACTACTTTGAATGTCGATTCCGATCGATTTCCTTGATCAACTCGAACTTGGCGGCATAACGTTCCTAATCCCAAAGGAGAATCGGATAGTTTTTCAAGCTCACGGACTTCGGGCGACCATCGAGGGTAATTGGTAAGTAGCTCGTGGCCTATAAAATTAAATAGCTTATCATCTGATTCTTGAATTAACGTACTAGCTTTACCCACAACAGGTTTATTTTCGAATAAATTAAACATTAAACAGCTCCCCGTATAGCATTTTTATAGTAGATAGGTATCGATTCCCACTAGCAATAAATCATATTGAGCTTCAACAATCTCTTTGATAGTGTGGGCTGCCAAACCTGTAACCATATTGTTTTCCAGGGCCAACCATCCGACAGCATCTGAAGGCCCAAGACTAACCACATACCCGATATCTCGGTGCAGATAAGGCTCAAGTATTTTAA
Organism: uncultured Nitrosomonas sp.; assembly: GCA_964537855.1. Taxonomy (GTDB): domain Bacteria; phylum Pseudomonadota; class Gammaproteobacteria; order Burkholderiales; family Nitrosomonadaceae; genus Nitrosomonas. Next base: position 2,357 of record CAZIDT010000055.1, on the reverse strand, counting down.
GTAAGCCTGAATGTCTCAAAAGGTTACAGGCTGCTAATTTTCCTTTGCGAACTGCTGATTGGGCAGTCAAAGTATTAGAACCTATCGACTGGTAGTATGAGCAATCGCCAGCTACAAAAATATGCTGAAGTACTTGGTGGTCTATGATTAACTGACCAAATGCATTGGCCTTTAATAAGCTGCCTTGGCTTTTTCCTGAAAATAAGAAGGTTAAACTTGAGGGAAGTTCAAATTGGCTATTTGTTTTTTTGTTTTCTAACCTTATTTGTCCATGGTGTTGTCCACGAAAATAAGTTGTTGAGTAATATTCGATATTCAGATTGGTCATCAAGGTTTGAACATAGTCTGCAAATCGATCGGGGAACTGTTTTAACACTTGGTTTCCGGAATCGATTAGGCGTAATTTATTTTTATATTTGTGATTGCGTAAGAAATGCTCAATCTCAAATAAAAATTGAATACCGGTTGCCCCACCGCCTACAACAGATATTGGAGCATCAGTGCCTGGTTTTGCTAAGAATTGGCCTAGGATTTCAGATCCAGAAAGTTTCATAAAAGGACTTAATCCCATTACATCATTTATATCTTGATTAGAATTGTTATCTAGCGCACCTGAGGCGATTAATAAGTAATCAAATGGTAATGATTCATTATGAATCGAAATGCTTTTTTCACGCGCCCACTGCAGTAACGTTGACTCGTTGAAAGGTAATTCTAGAGATAGATGGCGGCAGCCAAATTTTTGTTCGATATCTGCAAAAGGTATTAAAAAATCGGTTAAAGGGTAACGAAATGTTTCATGTAGATGGGTAATTTTGACATGATTGATTTTTGGATCAATCAGCGTTATCTCAGCGTTGGGTTGATAACGGGTAATGGTTGTGAGCGCAGCTATTCCAGCATATCCTCCGCCGACGATAATAATTTTTAGATTTTTTTTGTTTGAGATATAAAACGGTAAAACAGCCACACATTCACCCCGAATTCTTAGATTTGATGATTACTCATAAGCTAATTGGATAAGCGTAGCATGAAATGGCGATAAGCGGATTATTCATTGGTTACATTTAGTAATGAGTTGTAGGGGGAATGAGTGACTCGGGCAATGCGTGTTACTGACCAGTTATTGATGGCCCATTGCCAAAACGAATCCAAATCACTTTCAATTAATTCTAACGGCGGATCCTGACCCAAGAAATCTAACGCTGCAATGAGTTGCGGGAGTGGATTTTTCGCGTCAACTGGGTGCGCAAGTGTTTGTTTGCTTAATTTCTCACCTTGATTAGTTGTTACCACAGGTAAATGAAGATAGTGGGGGGTGGGATATCTTAATAGCTGCTGCAGAAATATTTGACGAGGGGTCGATCCCAGTAAATCAGCACCTCGTACGATATGAGTAATGCCTTGCCAACCATCATCAACCACAACTGCTAATTGATAAGTATATATTCCATCAGATCTTTTCAAAACAAAATCGCCAATTTCATTTTCGATTGATTGGCAAACTTTTCCTTGTAAGCGATCTTGAAATTCAATCCTATCAGCGTTTGTCTTTATCCTAACGGCTCTAGGTCGGTTATCATGCTGTGAGTGGAGGCTACTGCGGCAATTTCCTGGATAGATCACTCCTTGAAATCCAAATAAGGCTGAATCTGCAATTTCTTTACGAGTGCAGCTGCATGCGTAAATCAATTCCAATGTTTCAAGAAAGTGAAGCGCTTCTCGGTAGTGGTTAATACATTGACTCTGGTAAATAACTGGACCATCCCATTCCATACCAAATAATTCCAGTGCAGACAAGATTTTATCTGACATGCCTGCTTTTGCCCGTGGTCGATCAATATCTTCTATACGAACTAACCATTCACCTAGATGTGATCGTGCATCAAGATAACTACCCACTGCAGTAACGAGCGAACCAAAATGCAACATACCACTTGGTGTGGGTGCAAAACGTCCTCTATACTTTGTGGTTTCTTGTAGCTGACTCATTATTGAGGCTAGATACAGTGTTAGTGTTGTTGAAATATTGGTGCTAACCCATTTTCGAACTACTATCAGTAGTCAGTATAATTTAAGCGCATTCAAGAAGCTGAGTGAACTAACTTTTATTTAACTCGACTGATTATTTTATTTCTAGGGAAAGGCTCGTCGTGCATATTCATATTCTTGGTATCTGTGGAACATTTATGGGTGGATTGGCAGTGCTGGCACACGAATCTGGCCATAAAGTTACGGGTTGTGATATTAATGTTTACCCACCGATGAGCACGCAATTACGTTCTTTAGGTGTGGAGTTAATCGAAGGGTATGGGGCTGAGCAGGTGCGAATGAATCCTGACTTGTATGTAATTGGC
>CAZIDT010000054.1:0-7499 GCA_964537855.1 uncultured Nitrosomonas sp. | reverse complement strand
GAATGACAGCCAATGCTTCAAAGACACCTTCATCGATTAGAGCAGCATTTACGATCATCCCACAAGCTTGATCACCCAATGATTCACTATATAAAGTATCGCCGGCAGTAACTATTTCCGTGGTTTCAATCCGAACCAATGTCATGCGGCGTTTTAATTTTCCCAAATATTGAGTGCGGGCTACGATTTCCTGTCCTGGATAACAACCTTTCTGAAAACTGATTCCACCAATAAGATCCATATTTACCATTTGGGGTACAAATTGTTCCTGAGTTTCGAGAGAGATTGTCGGAATACCCGCCTGGATATCGAGCCATTGCCAGTAGGATCGACTCATAGAAGTTGCAATATTATTAAAAGAGGCTCTAAGTTGATCACCTAGTTCAAAGGGTACGATAATCTCAAAGCGATTGATTCCTAGACAAATAATAATTACGCCATCTGCGTGCGCCACGCCTAAATTGGAATTCGGTACTTCTAGTGTAGGAAAAGCTTTCTCGATTAACGATCGAGCCTGGTTACCTGCAATTCCCAATCGAATTGATTCCGTGCTGCAGTCAGCTAATTTCACTTTGGTGCGTAGCACATACATGGATAGCCGTTTAATGATTTTATCGAGAATTGCGCGTGGTATTTGCATGAACCAAACCTTCTCCGCGTGATCAACCACAAGGATGAAGTTGGCAAGTATGCGCCCCTTTGGTGAGCAGTAACAACCATACTGGGCAAAGGTTGATGTGACTTTCCGGACATCACAGCTCAACTGCCCTTGTAGAAATGTTAAAGTATCTTCGCCAGTAAAACTGATGAGCCCCAGATCCGGAAGTTCAACTATCCCTGTCGCAGCGGGTGTTTTTTGTAGATTAAGCAGATTATCTTTAATCGATTGATTCTGTTCATTCATTACTGCAATTTTTTACTTTAACGATGGATGAGTTAACGATACACCTCAAACCTTCTTGGCAGTTGGCCATAATGTTTTCGTGCGCCCATGTGGCATGCATCATTATAATCTTGCTGCTTGATGGCTCGATACTGCTGAAGACGGGTGGAATACTATTGCTTACGTTGAGTGTTATTTACTATATCAGTTTGTATGCGCTACTTCTATTGCCGAATACCATCGTGTCGCTTTATCTATCGGATCATTGCAATTGTATGACGCAAACACGATCCGGTCAGCAACAGTACTGGCGTATCCAAGGCAGTAGCTTTGTTACCTCTTACTTAACTGTACTCAGCTTGAGATCGAATGAATCAGTCGTTGATCGGAGCATTGTCATCCTTCCAGATAGTATCGATACTGAACAATTTCGCCAACTTAGAGTATGGCTTAGATGGAAATGGAAAGATACTGGCTCCCTTGAGTGATTCAACGCATTGTGACGTTGCACATCAACTTGTATCAAGTGCGTGCAACGTTTGACTGATGCCGCAATCCAGCTTAACCAAATATACCGATGATTTTACCCACGAGTTTTTCAAGCAAGGGCTGCAATACCCCTAAAAAATTATCATGATGCAAAATACCAATAATCAGAATTAAAATACCACCGATCACTAGACCTCGTTTGAGTCCCCATGCAATATTAACTGAGGCGGGCAGACGATAGTAAGGTGGATTGGATGAGGAAAACAGCATTTTGAACAGGGCTAACACTACCCCGAAAATTGCAAACCCAAAAAATAATTTGAGTGATAGCGATAACTTCGCACCCAGCCCTTCTGTTGCTAGTTCAATTGCAGAAAATCTTAAAAAAATAATGATAATGAGCAACAGCAATAGTGAATTCCAAAATCCCCCAAATCGTGCCCTCATCTCCGTTTCGAAGTTCATTTATTCCCTCCCGTGAAAAATTGAAATGGTCTTAAATTTAACTATTTTTTAATTTTTTTCAGATTCAATTTTCTGAAGGAATGATGGTATCACGGTCTAAAGTAAAATTGCTTTTACAACTTAAAAATTGCTAGCAGTGTGACGGTAGCAATTTCCATTGGAATACTCCGCAACGGTATCGCGTTCTTTTGTTTAAGGATATTAGGCACCGAGTAAATGATGTCGATGGGTTTGATCGGTCCCTCTGTAAGTGCTTACAATATACTGCAACCTAATGATAATAAAGCATTAGTAAACCGGCTCGTGACTAAATTTGATTTGATTAAAAATAAATAGAGTGATTGATTGTAACTAGAAGAACAGTCAATTTGACTTACATTCACTTCCACGATTGTCAGAAAATTTTACAAATTGTTTTTGTTAATTAATTGTTAAGCTAGGGTGCGACAATTTGTCGCACCTTGATCTATTGACAAGTTTTGAATGTTCATTATTTGATCAATTCTGATCGAAAAAACGTCGGATTATTTTACAATTGCAACTCATTTATTTTAGATTGATTTGGAGTGGTGATAGTGAGTTGAATAACATTTTGATTAATAAATAATAAAGCTAATTGGCATAATATTTGCTAGCAATATTCACATAATAATAACAATAATGAACTTTTTGTGAATTGCATGAAATGAATAAATATTTATCTCAATGTTATTTACAGAAATAGATGTATTAGTAAAAAAGCTTGTCGGGATTCGTATTAACGAATTTTGCAAGCTTTTTTGTTTTTTAATGGATCAAAAGATGGAGGGATGTCATGAAGAAGCACAAGCTCGATATCGAGTTTCATGTAAGGAAGCTTTCTGCAGCTGATGCGGAAACGCATCAATTCAAGCGGAAATCAACACTGTTAGGTTCGATCCTAATTTCTGCCTTGATCGGGACAACCGTAGTGGTTCCCGCATTTGCAAGTAATACGCACCAAATCAAAATGGTTGCTGAAGAACTTCCCGGTGAGTTGGGGCTTTACGCTTACCGTATGATGCAGCATCAAATCGTTGATGGTGGCGGTAATGCAGTTGATATCACTGCGAGTTATAGCAGTGCGGCAACCATACCGGGGCCTACCATTGTCATGCAGGAAGGGGACGTGGCTGAAATTGAATTGATGCATCAATTTAATCCAGACAATCCAAAACAAGAACATGTGAGTTTGCATGTCCATGGCGTGCACTATGACAAAGAAAGCGATGGCACGCTTAAATATATCAATCTTTACAAAGATGAAAGCGCAACACCGATGCTTTCTTACAACTACCGTTGGGTAGCTGCACCTGGAACAACGGGAACCTGGGCCTATCATGACCACAATATGAATAGCCATAATGGTGCTGAAGATCGCGGGTTGTTTGGTGCGTTGATCGTCAATCCGGCTTCTGGGTTGCTACCACAAGATATCAATGGAACCGGTAGTGGTAATACCTTACTGAGCAGAATTCATAAAGAGTTTATTTTATATATCGGAGATGATGCGTTCTGGGGCATGGAAATTAATAATGCTACCGGTCAGCAAACTCCACTGGGCGTTAATCCAACACTGAATGCACCTCGAAATTCCGATGTGCGGTTCCATTTGATTGCACTGGGTACTAATTTTCATCAATTTGAATTGCCAAGCTATACCTGGATTGATCCTGGTACTAGAAAAAGAATTAGTGCTAAAGCAATCGGGCCACTTGAAAAGCATGTTTTTGCTGTTAGTGCTTCCCATTCGACAACCTACCTAGATTCTGCTTTCTCCAGCAAACTTCTCGGTATGAAAGGTCAGTTAGTCGTTGATTAATGCTCATTTATATGGAAAAAAAATGAAAAAAATTACAATATCTATTGTATTGATGTTGTTGTTGCTCTCATCGATGACTTGGGCAGCAACGCATAATATTTCTTTATCAGCCGTTCAATTACCGAATGGTCAATATGGTTATAAATTGAATAACCATACCAGTAGCGATGGCACCGTTCCCAATTATCCTGCTGAAGCAGTTATTCCAGGTCCGACTTTATTTGTGAAACAAGGCGACCAGGTAACAGTCCAATTAGTCAATGAAACCAATATTAAAATTGGGTTTAATGTGCCAGGGGTAGTAATGGGTAATCAGGCTCCTGCAAATCCTGGTCAGACTAAAACTTACAAACTGAATACCCAGCATGCAGGGACTTATCCTTACTTTGATGAAGGTTCTAAGCTCCTTGGCTTATTTGGGGCGATCGTAGTTGATGATCCCACTGGTAAGGTGCAAAGTTTTGTCGATGGTGATGGCAAAATTACCGCGGTCAATCGTGCTCAACTGGATAAAGAGTTTGTCATGTTTATGGTCGGATCGACCTTCTGGGGAACCGAGATTAATCGTAACGGTACCCACAGACCTTTATGGACCAACCCAACATTGGGTGCGGTTGAGAATGAATTAGTGCGCTTCCATGTGCTTTCAGTCGGAATGGCGCACACCTTCCATCTCCATGCACATCGTTGGATTAATCCGGTCGCAAATCAAAATACTGCTACGGCTGAAGATATTATCGACGTGCACTTGATGAAAAGCCCTCAAGATAGTCATGTATTTACCATTAAGGCTGGTACAGGTGTTGGCCCTGGCGTTTGGCAATATCATTGTCATCTGATTTCACATATGGAATCGGGTATGAATGGTAAATTCGTAGTTGCAGCCGCAAACTCTGGTGATCCGGGTAATAGTATTGCAGGCGCTTCACCGAGTGGCGCTATTTTCCTCAACGATAGTAGTGAACCTGGATTAGTCACGTTTATCGTTTCTGATGAACCGGGTAGCTGGTTCCGAAGTGCACGGGGTGACGCATTAAGTCCGGTGACCTTTACCAAATCATTGGAAGTCATTCCACCGGGTAGCAGTGTGCATTTCATTATGTCCGATACGCAGGGTGTGCATACCATTACCAGTTTGCTATGGCCAAGTGAAGCTGGAAATAATAGCCATCCTGGCGGGGATCATTTCATGATTCCATTCGATCAAACTAAAGCATATCGAGGTGGTGGTATCGTTCAATTGAACGTGCCAGGGTTATATGTTTTCACGTGTAAGGTTCATCCCTACATGTTTGGTGCGGTTATCGTGGATAGCCCGGGAACAGCCGGTCTAGATCTAGGAAATACCATTGATTTAGTATCGGGTATCAAAAATCTACCGACGACCAGCGATTTAGCAACGCGTTTATTAAGAACGTTCTTTGTTGCGACAACGCCTGGCAATTGGCAAGATTATACGTCGTCTGCACCTTGGCACGTCAATTATCCGAATGTACCCGTTGAAACAAATGGCGGTACCCTTAATCTTAAAGACGTACTCGAAGCAAGGTATGGACAAGATATCACGCTGCCAGCGCTATCTAACCCAGCAATTCCTGGAGTAGGGGAAGTTTGGATCAACACGCAATTTGAGAAAACAGCGGGTAAAACTAAGCCGGGTACCATTACGGTATTGGATACAACTAACTGGACGCTCAAGCGTAAAATTGCATTACCAGAGATCAATATGAACAATCCGCATAACGTTTGGCCGAATCGTGACCATACGGTGATGTATCAAACCCAATGGTTCGATACCAAACTGACGTTGATTGATCAAAAAACCGGTAAGATGATTAAAAATCTCCAAGTAGGCGATACGCCTTCTCATGTTGTGACACTTCCTAATTCGGATGACGTTACCGTTGCAATTAATGGGGAAAATGGGGTTGTAATCATTCCAGCTGGCACCACTGAAGTGAACTACATGATGCCCACACAGCATCATGGGCAAACTTCTGCTAATCCGCATGGTCACTGGGTATCAGCAGATGGAAAACGTATTATTACTCCGAATATCAATACCAGTGATACCGGTATTTATAACGCGGATACCGGTGAAATTGTGGCAAGAACGCAAACAGGTAATGGTGCGCCTGGGCCGCATCCCATTGCAATTGGGATGATGCCTGATTCAAGCAAAATCTATGCATCAAATCTGCTTCATCATAGTTTGAGCGTGTTGGATGGTAATAATGGCGCATTATTAAGCACTATTAACTTGATTGAGAATTATGATCCGATTTCAGGCAATATTACTGGCCCTGTTGGCGTACTTCCAATCCAAACACCGGTTTCTCCTGACGGAAAAGCGGTAGTGTTGGCTGCAACCGGTGGTCAGATCCTGATCATTGATACCAAAACTGACAGCATCGTTAAAATGTTTGCGTGCGATGCAGGTTGTCATGGTGCCAATTTTGGTGCGAAAAAAGATGGTGGTTACTATGCGTACGTAACCAGCAAATTTTCAAACCGCGTGATTGTGGTTGATCCCGATCCGAATAATGATGGTGACTTGTCGGATGCCGAGATCGTAGGTTCTATCTCATTGGTAGCGGGAAATAGTGTTGCCAAAGATGATACGATCAGTAGCTTGGCTGGATATGGTGGTCAAGGTATTGTTGCATTACCGAATGTCTACAACGGTTGGGTGCAAAACCTAACCAGTGAATGGGCGTCAGGCTTAACAAGCCAACAACGTAATCCTGTTCAATAACAGGTAACGAGCGTAGATTTAATCAATTCGCGCTAACCGTTAACCAGACCAATGGTTTGGTTAACGGTTTTTTATTTTTGGATTGCTGCTAAGAAGTTAAAATAAACGAGTAATCTACTTTCTCTGTGTGAATCGATAAAATGCAAGCATTCCAAATAAATTGGGTGCGAAGGTGGTTTGCTGGCTACCTGTCATGACTCTTCTTTCTAAAATATGAACACTGTGTTGATGGCAGAATTGTTCAAAATCGTTTAACGTACAAAGATGGATATTCGGGGTATCGAACCATTCATAAGGCAGTGTGGGCGAAACCGGCATATGGCCTCGCAAGATTTGTAGTCGATTCTTCCAGTGACCGAAGTTAGGAAAGGTTACGATACCTTCTTTACCCACGCGTAGCATCTCATGAATGATATTCTCAGTATGTTTCATGGCTTGTAGCGTTTGCGACAAGATCACGTAATCGAATGAATTGGATTCAAAACCAGACAAGCCGGATTCCAAATCACTCTGAATGACATTGATGCGGTTATTTAAACAAGCCAGGATATTGGTATCGTCGATTTCTACACCATACCCCTTAGTTTGGAGAGTGTCGGTCAAATAGCGGAGCAGAGCGCCATCTCCGCAGCCGAGGTCGAGCACCTTGGTAGCGGGTTTGATCCAAGCGGCAATCGTTGCAAAATCAGGTCTAAGAGAAGGTGAAACGGTATCGGTAATTTCAGTCATGATAAGGTAAGCTAAAAATACAGTATCGATGCGAGTCGTAGCACAATCAAGTCGTGATGTTACTCATATAAGATCGTACCAATTGATGGTAATGATCATCTTTCATCAAAAATGAATCATGTCCGTGACGCGAAGCGATTTCAGCATAACTAACGTCCAGATTATTATCTAATAAAGCTTTTACGATGCTACGCGATCGTTCAGGAGAAAAGCGCCAGTCAGAGCTGAAAGAAAGCACTAAGAAATTTGCTTTGGCTCGGTGGAAAGCAGCGCTGAGATCATGATCATAATCGCGAGCGGGATCAAAATAATCAAGAACCTTAGTCATTAACAAATAG
>CAZIDT010000053.1:4845-7715 GCA_964537855.1 uncultured Nitrosomonas sp. | reverse complement strand
AGTCGACAATCGGATTTACTTTGGGTGCTGTTTTTTTGGCAGTGATATCGCCAAGTACTAGCTGAAATTGAATCTTTTTAGAGAAATGTTGCTGGGCCATCGCTTCCATATGCGGGATAAAGTTGTCTTTAACCCATTGAAGCACAAATCGATTGGGTGCAATCAAGATAGGCTGGTCGTTGCAACTTTCCGAAATATCGAGTTGCAATGGTTTAATCCATGTATTGAATTGCTGAGCATTTAATTCTTTCTCAAAATGCTTAAGACATGTATACCAAAACGCTTCAAATTCCTGCATGGACTAACGAAGTGAATTAAACTCAATGAACGTACCCATGTACATTCTACACTGATGTTTGATTTCACGTTGGTGTTCATCACAGATATCAATTAATTTGTTGTTTTTGCAAGGTTTAATTAATTTTTTGAAGTAATGAGCTCGCTGATAACTTTAGAAGTTAAAATAAGCTAAATCATTAGTTAAATCATAGAACAATTTATGCTGGAAACTGCTTTAACCGGCTGTTGTAAAATTATCCACGTTGTCGCTGCAGTGTTAAATTTTCAACGACCTGTGAAGGGTAATTTAATCAAGCCGTGTATGTTCGTGGTCAAAATGCTGTGACACTTAACCCCGCAATCCTAGCCCATCGTTTGAGTAAATGTTATCAACTTTACGCACGACCCAAAGATCGCTTAAAGCAATTGATCTGGGGTCAGCGACGTCAGTATTATCAAGAATTATGGGCATTGCGCGAGATTGATCTTGCCATTATGCCGGGCGAAGTGATAGGGATTATTGGAAAAAATGGTTCAGGTAAATCTACTTTATTGCAATTAATTTGCGGTACCTTAACGCCAACAACGGGAAAAGTGCAAATCAATGGTCGTTTAGCAGCTTTACTTGAGTTAGGGGCCGGCTTTAATCCTGAATTTACCGGTCGTGAAAATATCTGGATGAATGCAGCGATAATAGGACTGACGCAACAAGAAATAGCGGACCGAATTGAACAAATTATTGATTTTTCAGAAATTCGTCATTTCATTGATCAACCAGTTAAAACCTATTCGAGCGGAATGTATGTTAGGTTGGCTTTTTCGATCGCTATCAGTGTTGATCCGGATATTTTAATTATTGACGAGGCATTGTCAGTAGGTGACGGGGCTTTTGCGCGCAAATCGTTTAATCGTATCATGCAATTACGGGATAGTGGCAAAACCATTTTATTTTGCTCTCACTCGCTTTTTCAGATTGAATCATTATGTAATCGCGCATTTTGGATCAATCAAGGAAAATTGATGGCAGAAGGTGATGTGAAGCGGGTTGTTACAGCTTATCAACAATTCCTGGATTTGGGTGTATTAAGCAGCGATAATAGTGATACAACGGTGAATGTTGAGCATAATGATTTTCCTTCTAAGGCAAAGGGATATGCGAGGCTTGAAACGGTGACCGTTGAAGTTGATGGGGTACCATGCGATGCAGCGATTGCCGAAAGTGGTCAATCGACACTGCAGGTCGATGTCAAATTTGCTACTGACCTATCGCTACCTTGTCCAACCGTTGCAGTTACGTTTCATTCGATGGATGGTCGAGTAATAACAAGCGCTGCAAGCTGGGAAGATAGTATCATTCCTCGATTAACCCAAGAAGGGATAGGAGAGATTAAGCTCTTTTTTGAGCAACTTCCTTTACTCAAAGGTGAATATTTAGTTAGCGTGTACTTATTATGTGAGCAGGGAATTCATCTTTATGATTCTGTTTACGGTGCCACGAAACTGCAAGTCCAGCAGCAAAATCGATTACAAGGTTTTTTTATGATTCCTCATCGATGGAAGTAAATTGAGTGATGGTATCGAGAATCATCTCATCTATTTAATTACAGCCAAAGTTAACGTGTCTTCAATATCAAATTGCATGAATGGATTTTCGTCTGAGCAAGAGATCAGCAATCGTTTTATAAAAACAAATAGTTTATCTCCATTTAAAAATCTTGATTTTCCACTTAATGTTTATGCACACACGCTTTTTTTGAATGAAGGTCACGTAGATTATCTTCATTATGGGTTGTTTGAATCAGAACAGACCAATTTAAGCGACGCGCAACAATATTCAACTAATTTAATTTTTGATCGTTTGCCGCAACCACCCAAACGTATTTTGGAAATCAGCGCTGGATTTGGTACGACTGCTTACACACTGACGCAACGAGGTTATCAAGTTCATAGTATTACACCCGATGGTCAGCAAATTGCAGAAATTCACCGACGATTTGGCACAGAACTCAATGTAACGCAGCAACGTATTGAGGATTTAGTGCCAACATCAGAAAACTATGATGTCATTTTGTTTCAGGAATCGGCTCAATATATCGAACCGCTGATGATATTCAACAAAGCACAAGATTTATTAGCGAAGGAAGGACATATCTTTATTATCGATGAGTTTGCATTACGGCGATCAGAAATAGCAGCAAATGAAGGGCTTCATCTATTGAAAGACATGTTGCAATTGTCTGCTCGCTTAGGTTTTGAATTGGTAGAACATATAGATTTATCCGCAAAAGCAACACCCACCTTGCAGTATTTACTGCATGCGATTGATAAACATCGGCATCAATTAATAGATGACCTGGATTTGCAATCGAGTCGTCTCGATCAATTAATGGAGTCGAATCAAGACTATCTAAATAAATATGTATCTGGCCAATTTGGTTATGCACTATTACATTTTAGAAAAAAACGCCAATTGGCATGGCGGCTGAATCTGCTTAACGCCGATCAAATGCCGCATATGCTTGCTTTATTTGAGAAAATATTTAAGCACAAAATGTCTCCAGCAATGTGGCAATGGAAATATGGTTCAGAGC
>CAZIDT010000053.1:0-4745 GCA_964537855.1 uncultured Nitrosomonas sp. | reverse complement strand
TTCAGCGATTGTGGGAGTACGCGATTGGATCTATTTACGTGATCGTTATTTGCATCATCCACAACATCAGTATCGCATTGTGCTTGTCCTGAGTCGGTTGAGTAGAAAGGCAAGAGGGGTACTGGTGCTCCAATCCAATACAAATGGTTGCGAAATCATGGATGTTATTGCACCGCTTAGCCAAATTCCGCTATTGATAACCCATGCGAGGCGAATTGCACGGATTAATGGTGATCAACGTGTATTTTGCCAAATTACCCATAATTTTGCTGATCGTTTTATTTCAGCCAGTGGAAAAGGAATATTGAGTGAATTACCCATTCGAATACCGGCAAATGCTTGGAGCGATGGCCCATCTCCGCATTTGCTTGTGGATCGCTGGTGGTTAATGAGCGGCGATATGGATTTTAGGTGATGTAATATCTATAGTTTTTTGTATAAAAGCATTTTCATTGGAAAACCTTCTCATTCCCTATCAAGCAACAACGACCATACCGTGCAACAAAGCGCTGGTATTTGCGCCTCATCCCGATGATGAAGTATTTGGATGTGGTGGTACGATTATGCGACACCTTGAACAAGGTAAAGTTGTTGAGGTCATTATCGTTTCAGATGGGGCCTATGGCGCAGAATCGGTAGAAGCTAGAAATCAATATACTTTGCAGCGCCAAGAAGAAAGTCAGTCAGCAGCCAAAATTTTAGGATATGGTGCCCCAGTATTTTGGTCATACCCAGACCGTAAAGTTAGTTACGGAGAAAAACTCATCCAAGATATCTTGGCAGCGATCGAGCATTCCCAAGCAGATTTAATTTATACCCCCTCGATTTTTGAGGTACATCCCGATCATCGTTCGATCGGCATGGCTGTGATTGAAGCGGTCAGAAGAATGGGTAAATCATTGCGATTGGCATTGTATGAAGTAGGCATGCCGATGCGACCCAACTGTCTGCTTGATATCAGTCAGTTTGTCGAGCGTAAAATGGCTGCAATGCAGTGTTTCAGCTCGCAAAACCAGAAGCAGCGTTACGATCTCGATATTGCGGCACTTAATCGTTACCGAACCTATACGTTGCCCCCCGAAATCCAGGCTGCGGAAGCTTATATGATCATTTCAGCTGAAGAATTGGCTAAGGATCCATTGAAGCTTTATCAATCCGAATATGCACGTCAAAAAGAACTGGGATTGCCAATTGACCAGAGTGATATTCCTCTAGTGAGCGTCATTATCCGTAGTATGGATCGTCCTACGTTAACGAGAGCTTTGGATAGCTTAGCATTACAAACTTATCCCAATATTGAGGTTGTTTTGGTGAATGCAAAAGGTGGGATGCACAAACTATCGTCTGCTTGGTGTGGAAATTTTCCGCTTCGTTTAATCAACCAGGATGGTGAATCCTTGCCTCGTTCTAAAGCAGCTAATGTTGGGTTAGGTGCTTGTCAAGGTAGCTATATAAGTTTTCTTGATGATGATGATGCGATCGATCCGGATCATATTGCTAATTTAGTTGACGGAGCCCAGTCCGTATCCACGTGCTCAATCGTATATACAGGGGTTAGGGGTAAAGACGAGCAGAATGAGAATGCGCCATTGGTTGAATTTAAAACGACTAAAGTCGATTTTGCAAAATTGTTGCTAGGGAATGTCATTCCTATCCATGCAATCCTGTTTCCAGCAGCGTTGCTAAAACAAGGCGCTGAGTTTGATGAAAAGCTATCGCTATACGAGGATTGGGATTTTTGGCTACAACTCAGCCGTTACACACCATTTACTTTTATAAATCGAACGAGTGCTACTTATTTTACTGGTGGTGGATCAGAAGTTTCCCCGTTGCACAATGATCCTGTTCGAGTTAAGCAAGCAATGGTTAATCTGTATCAAAAATGGCTAAAATTTCTTACAGCAAGTGAATTCGCAGCAGTTGCCGATTTGCATCATCGAACTAGCAATCAATTTCAAGCTGAAATTGGTAGATTGCATGGTGAAATTGGCAGATTGCAAGATTTGCAAAAGCAAACACACTCCCAACTGGAACAAAAATCGCTGCATCTAAAACAGTTACAGCAGGAATTAGATGTTTTATACGCATCGCGTTCTTGGCGTATCACATTACCATTACGTTGGAGTTTGGAGCGCCTTAGAGCATTAAAAAGCACATTTAAGCGCTGCTATTACACACTTCCAGGCGCATACAGAATATATCGTTTTGTTAGAAGCTTAATTCAGCAGCGTGGAAGGCAATCGAGTTCTCAAATTGACCAAAGTGGGGGACCCTGGCCAGTTGGGCCTGCAGGGCAAATTCTATTGATCGAGCACAGTGTGCCTCGACCAGATCAGGATGCCGGTTCTATGATGATCTATAACTTTATCAAAGTTTTTATAGAGATGGGGTATGGCGTTACATTTTATCCAGCAAATCTAGCTTATGATCCAGTTTATACCCAGCAATTAATTGATTTGAAAGTAAGATGTTTAAATAAGCCCCAAGTTAATGCATTGGAGTATCATTTAGCTGCGACAGATCGTTCTTATGATTTCGTTTTATCATGCCGCCCTGTCTACACTGAAGCGTTGATACCGGTGATCAAAAAATATTGCGCTACCGCTTATTTCATTTATGAAACACATGATTTGCATTTTGTTCGCTTACAACGACAGGCCGAAGTTGAAGATAATCGAGAGATGCTGGCCCATTCTAGCTTTCTTAAAGCAATGGAGCTAAATATCGCGGCTGAAGCTGATTGTACTATCGTGGTGAGTCATAAAGAGAAGGAAATTTTGTTACAGGAAAACCCCAATCTTTATGTTGAAGTAATACCGGTTGTTAGTGAAATATTTGGACGTAAGTCCGATTTTTCTCAGCGTAGTGATTTGGTATTCATTGGAAACTATGAGCATCGTCCTAATGTCGATGCGGTTCTGTATTTTGTGAAAGATATTTTTCCGCAAGTTTTGAAAAAAATTCCTACAATTAAATTTTTTATCGTTGGTAGTAACCCCCCTCAAGAAATTACTGCTTTGTCCAGTAACAATATCGTTGTTCTGGGTTTTGTGCCAGATATTACTGATGTAATGAGTCAAGCTAGAATATCCATAAATCCCTTACGGTTTGGCGCTGGAATAAAAGGAAAATTGATTACTTGTATGTCTTATGGTCTTCCATGCATTGGCACAAGCATAGCCGCTGAGGGTATGTCGTTGACGCACGAAAAAAATATTCTGATAGCTGACACACCTTCGGCGTTCTCTGATTGTATTATTAATCTTTATTCCAATTCGAGTTTATGGGAAAAGCTATCAAATGAAGGGCTTGCATTTGTTCAGCAAAATTTTTCACTGAATGTAGCAAAAGAAGGATTTACCCAAATATTTAATCGTTTGCGATTAAAACATAAAACGGTTAAATGATGATTGATATGCAAAACCGTGTTCTTGGATTGAATCCCACAATTTCGGTGGTCATACCGCTTTATAACCATGAGCGATATATTGATGATGCCATTGATAGTTTGTTACAACAAACGATGCCCCCATTTGAAATCATCATTATTGATGATGGTTCTCAAGATAATTCCTGGCAACGGGTGCAGCGTCGAGCAAAGGATGAGCCCCGAATCATTGCTTGGTCACAGCAGAATCAAGGTGCGCATTGCACATTAAATAGTGGGCTTAATCGTGCAACGGGTGAGTATTTAGCCATTCTTAATTCAGATGATGTTTATCACCCACAACGCCTTGAATTTTGCTTGCAAGCAATACAAGCCGACCCCGCTCTGGATGTGGTTTGTACAGCACTTGCTTTTATTAATGAAAAGGGTAGGTCTTGTAATAATTCTTGGTATGAGGAAGCGCTAGCGTTTTACCGAAAAATCGGTGATCTTTCATTAGCGCTGATTAATGGTAATTTTTTGATGACAACATCGAACTTATTTATGCATCGATCCGCATGGTCTGATCTGGGTACCTTTGCAAATCTTCGTTATGCACATGATCTAGATTTCTTTTTGCGAGCGATTTCATGTAATAAAAGAATGGTCATTCTTGATAATCCATTATTGTATTACCGAACGCATGCTACCAATACCATTAATGAAGGGGTTCTTAAAGTCAAATTGGAATGGGCTGCTGTGGTAGCCTACTATGCTTGGAAGATGAAGCAAAATGATTGGAGCTATTGGGAGCAGTTAGTTGAAATAACCAATCGCCATGATTTAACAAGAATGCTTTTTTTCTTTTTTAAGCACTATCAACAGAATGCTACTGAAAGGTTTACAGTTGACGATTGGCTCGCTGATAACGCTTTTTGTAAATTTCTTACTGACACGATTCGATGAAAATTCTTACCATCAGTAACCTCTATCCTCCTAATATAGTAGGTGGTTATGAAGTATTATGCTTCGAAGTAATGCGAGGGCTCGCTGAAAAAGGGCATGAAATCAATGTGCTGACCAGCCATTATGGGGGTAAACAAGCTGTATATCCAAACCAAAAGGTCGAGCGTTCACTTACTTTACTTGCCACAGAAGGTAATATTTATAGACCATTGAATATTTCTGCGACTGAGCGCAACGAAATTAATCAGAAAAATCTGCAGATAATGTCTCAAGCACTGGAAGAAATAAATCCAGATCTCATTTTTATTTGGAATCTGCATTTTTTTGATGCGTCTCTGCTTAATGCGCTTTCATTAGTGAAAAAGAAACAAGTTTATTTACTTTCTGATAATTGGCTTATCAACTTTTATAA
>CAZIDT010000052.1:0-7719 GCA_964537855.1 uncultured Nitrosomonas sp. | reverse complement strand
CTAGAAATGCTGGTGTTGGATGAAGCAGATCGAATGTTGGATATGGGATTTATCGAAGATGTTGAAGCTATTGCTTCTCGTACACCCGATACCCGTCAAACCTTACTGTTTTCAGCAACATTGGATTCATCGATTGATAAGATCGCGTTACGATTATTGAAATCACCTAAACGTATTCAAGTCGCACCTCAGCACGCAAAACTCGATAACATTGAGCAAAAACTCCATTACGTTGATGACCTTTCACACAAAAATCGATTATTGAATCATTTGTTACAGGACGAATCGCTTAAACAAGCGATTGTTTTTACTGCAACCAAGCGAGATGCGGATGCGCTGGCTGATGATTTAGCTGTGTCAGGTCATGAGGTTGCGGCGTTACATGGTGATATGAATCAGCGTGAGCGAACAAGAACACTAACGCGCCTAAGAAATGGGCACCTCAAAATACTGGTTGCAACTGATGTTGCAGCACGTGGCATTGATGTTTCGAATATCACGCATGTCATTAATTTTGATCTACCAAAATTTGCAGAAGATTACGTACACCGAATTGGCCGAACTGGACGCGCTGGAGCCACAGGCGTAGCAGTATCATTTGCAACTGGAAAAGACAGTATCAGCCTAAAAAAAATAGAGCGTTTTACAGGACAAACGATAGCTCCCTTCGTTGTTCCAGGAATGGAATCGAAATATAAACCAAGGACTGGCCGTTCTTCGCACAATAGAGACCAAAGAATGCCAAATGTTACCCATAAACGAAATCGGTCATGGGGGGGTAATCAACTCGCTGAAGAAAGAAAGACGCATAATCATTCCAATCCTAATCAATCAAAACGGGACAATCGCACATTCAATGATTTTTCTGCAAGCCCAGAGGCGAGAAAACGGCCTACCCGAGGTCGCGGTGGGTTTTCATCTGGGTTTAATTCATTTTCAAGCTCAGGGAGAAATAATCAGTCTCGCGCTCCCCGCTTCGGGTCTTAAGTAATAATAAGTAACTTCTAAAATTATTAACCCCTTTAACAGCGGTTTGTTAAAGGGGTTTTTATGTTTTTTGCTGCCTTATTTATAGCTTGATTTTAGGGCTCGTATTTTTAGCATACGCAGAATGAAATACACAGCAAATCCAGCAAGAATATGTTTAAGGGTATGCCCACTTATGATATTTCCAAGTTGATAGATTGCTTGGTCAGCTATTTCAGCTAACTTAGCTAAGCCATAGAAAAACATCACCCGATAGATTTCAGATGCGTGCGTATAGCGTGACGGAAAACTGCTAACCAGAAATAGAATGAGAATGATTGAACAAAATTGTGCAGCAATATATAAATTTAAGTTACCAACACTATAAAGCTCGCTCCAGAGCCAATATAGCGCGCTCATTGTTCCAGCTATTGGTAATAAAACTGCAAAATAGTTTAACCAACTCATAGCAAAACGTTCTACCAACGCGGTCGCGAGTAGGCTCGTGAATCCCAGTGCGATTGGTAGTCTATCCCAAAATAAACTGATGAGGTTAGGTTCCCAGTGATAATACATAGAACCCAAGCAGGCTGCTCCTGTGCTAGCAAAAACCAATCGATATAATCCCATTTCAGTTGGAGTAGCTCCTGGCAGGCTATTTCTTAAATGAAAAAGCCCCATTACGCCTACGAGCAAAAAAATTAAATTGGAAGTGACATTAAAAAAATTTGGAATCCCCCAATATGAACGCTGATCAGAGAATTCGTGATACAACATGGATTGTGGCGTAGGTGGTGACATAACAGCAACTAGTAGTAATGCAAGCGCAAGAAAAATTATGCAATAAATACGAATTTTTCTGGATGCAATGGATTTTTTCATCGCATGAGTGCTAATGCTTCTTCTACTCGGGTTACTGTAACAATTTCGATACCAGGAATTGGCTGCTTGGGTTTATTGGATTCGGGGATAATTGCTTTTATAAATCCAAGTTTTGCTGCCTCTTTTAGTCGTTCCTGACCACGTTGCACGGGGCGAATTTCACCAGCTAGACCGATTTCACCAAATACCACCATTTTTTCGGAAAGAGGTTTATCCTTAATCGATGAAACGATCGCAGCTAACACTGCTAAATCAGCACCGGGTTCGGTGATTCGGATACCGCCTACTGCATTGATGAAAACATCATGATTGAAACAGGGGATTCCAGCATGGCGATGCAGAACCGCCAATAGCATCGCGAGTCGATTCTGCTCAAGTCCGATGCACAGGCGTTTAGGATTAGCCGTATGGGTATCATCAACCAAAGCTTGAATCTCAACCAATAAAGGACGCGTTCCCTCCTGCGTGACCATGATGCAGGAACCCGGCACAGCTTTATGATGGTGAGAAAGAAAAAAAGCAGATGGATTATTGACACCACGTAATCCCTTCTCTGTCATCGCAAAAACGCCGAGCTCATTGACTGCACCAAATCGATTCTTGAATGAGCGAATCAAACGGAAGCTGGAATGTGCATCGCCTTCGAAATACATCACGGTATCAACCATATGCTCAAGCACTCTGGGTCCGGCCAGTGAACCTTCTTTGGTTACATGACCGATCAGGATCATGCAAATACCTTTGCTTTTAGCAATTCTCGTCAATTGTGCTGTGCATTCTCTGACCTGCGCTACAGAACCGGGAGCCGATTGCAACGTATCTGAATAGATGGTTTGAATTGAATCGATAACGGTTATTGCTGGTTGTGCGGTGTTAAGCAGCGTATGGATATTTTCAAGATGAATCTCAGTCAACAAGCTGACTCGTTGAACATCCAAATTTAATCGTCGCGCTCTCAAAGCGATCTGTTGCGCCGATTCTTCACCGCTGACATACAATACACGATGATCAATCGACATTGCTGAAAGCGTCTGGAGCAGTAATGTCGATTTGCCGATACCTGGGTCTCCGCCTAATAACACGACCCCACCCAATACTAAACCACCTCCCAGGACTCGATCGAATTCACTGATTGTTGTTGATAAACGCGGTGTTTCAGCGACCTCGATATCATTTAAGCTTTGTATTCCAGCCGACCTTAACCCTGAGATTAAACTTGGTCCTTTTCTCTCAGCAACACCTTCGACTAAGGTATTCCATTCTTTACAGTGAGGGCATTGCCCCTGCCATTTCAGAGATTGCCCTCCACATGCATTGCAGAAATAGAGTGATTTGGACTTTGCCATAAATTAGTGATTAATGATGGCTGGTGCTAATAAGAACTTTAAGTGTTCAAGGATAAGTTTCAGCTAGCCTAAACGATAAGCCTTGCGCATCTTTACCTGATAACACAGGGGATTGGTCAATTGGCCATTGAATATTCAATACCGGATCGTTCCAGAGGATGCACCGCTCAAATTCAGGTGCCCAATAATCAGTTGTTTGGTATAAAAAATCAGCTGATTCGGAAAGAACAAGAAAGCCATGCGCAAAACCTTCTGGAATCCACAGCTGCTTTTTATTTTCAGCACTTAGAATTTCTCCAACCCATTGACCAAAGGTTGCGGAACTCTTGCGGAGATCAACGGCCACATCGAAGACTTCCCCGCTTACAACTCGCACCAATTTACCTTGCGGTTGTTTGATCTGATAGTGTAAACCACGAAGTACATGGCGTAATGAACGCGAATGATTGGCTTGAACAAAAGTGATTGGTTTATTAATGGCTGTATTAAACTGTTGCTGATTATAGCTTTCAAAAAAGAAGCCTCTTGCATCACCAAAGACTCGAGGTTGAATCAAATAAACGTCTGGAACTGCTAACTGAATGACTTCCATTTTTTGTCCCTAAATTTTCTCAAGTGATCATAATAAGGGTTGGTTTAAAATTTGCTTTAAATATTTGCCGTAACTATTTTTGGCTAATGGCTGCGCTAATTTATCTAACTGCTCTTCAGTAATCCATTTATTACGAAATGCGATTTCTTCGGGGCAAGCAATTTTCAATCCTTGACGATGCTCGATAGTTGCGACAAATTTACTGGCATCGAGCAGGGATTCGTATGTACCAGTATCGAGCCAAGCATAGCCTCTGCCCATAATCTCTACTTGGAGTTTGTTTTGTTCTAGATAAATTCGATTGAGATCAGTAATTTCCAATTCGTTTCGTGCAGAAGGCTTTAAACTTTTTGCGTATTCAACAACTTGCTGGTCATAGAAATATAAGCCAGTTACCGCATAGTTTGACTGCGGTTGTTGAGGTTTCTCCTCTAGATTGACGGCACGACCTGCAGAATCAAATCCGACCACTCCATAGCGTTCAGGGTCATGCACATGGTATGCAAAAACGGTTGCACCCGTATCACGTTGCATCGCGTTATCCAGCAAATGGTGGAAATCATGGCCATAAAAAATGTTATCACCTAAGATCAACGCCGAATAATCATTTCCTAAAAATGATTCACCAATAATAAAAGCTTGGGCTAAGCCATCGGGGGAAGGCTGTACAGCATAGGACAAATTAAGTCCCCAGGATTCGCCATTTTCCAATAATTGTTTGAAAAGTGGCGTATCTTGTGGCGTCGAAATAATAAGAATGTCGCGAATGCCCGCAAGCATGAGGGTACTCAGCGGATAATAAACCATTGGTTTATCAAAAATTGGAAGTAGTTGTTTTGAGATAACTTGGGTTACCGGGTAGAGCCGAGTACCTGAACCACCTGCTAGAATAATACCTTTTCTATATGTGGAAGGTTGCTGTTGGGTATGTTCAGACTGATATATATTCATTGGCCTAATTAAATGAGATTAATTTTTTTTAATGGATTGATAAACTGACTGAATGCTGAGCATTCTATGAGTTTACTAAAAAGAAATGACTTTATGTAACCAGCTGATTTCATTTCTCATTTATTTCGAATAATTTTAGCATTGATGATGATGCGCCATGAGTGAAACAAAATCGATCCATTTGTTGATTAGTTGGTGTAAGCCCTATCGGGTTTTCTTTTGGCTTACCATAGCCATTCTAGTGATCATTGTGTTGTTATCTTCAATGTTACCTTTAATGGTTAAGTTGTTATTGGACCGCATGTTAACCCACCAAGACCAAGAAGTAGCTATGATGATGTCTATGTTGTTTGGTTTAATCGCTATGCGGGTAGTGGCAAGTTACTCAGCTGATTTTGTACTTAATTGGATAGCAGGAAAATTATCGACTGATCTGCAAGCACGCCTATTAGAAAAAGCACTAGTAAGACCAGTTCAGCACTTTGAGCAGCATGATCTTAGAAAATTCTACATAGATGGCATTACAAATATATCGAAAATTGTAGATCTCGGTACGCGTGTATTTTGGGGTCAGGCTAAAGATATACTCATTTGCATTGGTTTAGTCGCCACTATGTTTTATATCAATCGAGATGCGGCAATCTTGGGAGTTTTTCTGATTTTGATTACTGTTTTAATCGTTCAAATAATCAACAAGGAACCTAATCATCCTGACAGCTATTCCCTAGCAATAACAAAATCGCTGGATTTATTTCAACAAATTATGGAGCATGTTCGATCGATTAAAATCGATCGGAGCTTATCCCAGGAAAAAAACAATTTTTATCAACTACTCGAGAAACAACGAGTAGCCTCAATGAAACCGATTATAGGGCATTTCATAAGTCAACTTTTGGCAATCATTATTTTTTCACTGATTTTTATTGCGGTTTTTTATTACCTCTTGCATCAATATTATCTTTATAAGTTAACGCTAAGTGAAATAATTGCAATGATTGTTACATTCGGGCTACTTGCGCCTTCTTTAATTCGATTCTTGAATCGTATTTCAGTAATTGGTGCAGGACGTATTGCACTACAGCAGCTCGATGAGTTTCTATCATTGGAGAAAGATCTCCACAGAAAAAGAGTGATGGTTGGAGCAATTCAGGGGGCGATCGGCTTGGAGAATTTTAAATTGCAAAGTAGCTGCCCCCTAGTAACATCATTTTCTTTAACAATTCAACCCAAGGAATGCGTGGTATTAACCGCTGCAGATCCTAAGATGCTCAAGTCGTTATTAGATTGTGTCCTACAGTTCAATCAACCTTATACAGGAAGAATAACGCTCGATGGAATCGATATTACTACGCTGGATATAGAAGAGATAGGTACAAAAGTTGCCTGGATCAGTCCTGATATACCGCTACTCGACGATACCTTGGCAGCAAATATTGCGTATGGAACGATGCAATGCGCGACAGAAGCTCAATTAACTGCTGTCGCTCGAGTAAGTCACGTTGCGGATTTTGCACGAGCAATGCCTTACGGCCTTCAAACACGTATTAATAACGAAGAATTGCTTCCTGACAAGGCGCTCAAACAATGTATACTGCTAGCGCGCGCATTGCTTAAAAACCCGGCGATTGTAATTATTGATGAGTCCTCAGCGGAATTTATTCTCGATAACGAAAAAGTTAGTCATACCCTAGATATTTTGATGGAGAAACGTACCTCGATCATCATATCGGCACGCCAGCCTAAGATTCGGAAAGTACATAAAATTATCTGCTTAGATAGATAGCCTGTTTCAAATTAAAGACAGCGCTACTCCTGGTCTAATCGCTAGACTAGAGCATTTTGTCGATCTGTAAGTCGGCTTAAAACGACATCGTTGTGTGAAAATGCCCAGTTATTGATCAAGTTTTTAATGGGCCATCTTAATAACTCATTGTTATAACGTGTCTTTGTTTGATTGGCATGATCATTGCTATGAAGGTAGTACTGACATATTAGTCAGTTTTATACATACGCTTTATTAAATAGGAGCCTAATCATGATGACAAAAAAGAAGCGAATTACAACTTATGTTTTAGCTTTGATGGTTGCGATGGTCCTTTCGCCTGCCTTCGCGAATCCACCTCAAACTCCTGAGGATTGCCAAAAAATCTATGCGGGAGATGATGTTAAGGTTCGAGCTTGTATTGATAGCCTTAAAAAGTAGGTATTCTCCGTTTATTTTCCTCCTGCCCTAATATTATCAGGGCGAAGCCGCTTCAAATTAGGTGTTCCACCTAGTTTGAAGCGGTGGTTTTTATTATATCTAGTGATCTTTGCAAAACATCTGACTTCATAAAATTGAGCAAAAAAGGAACTCGATCAACTCAGTTCCTTCAGGAGATTCTAGCCACTATTCCTAAGCCCTGCTGCAACACCATTGATGGTTAAGTGAATGGATCGGTGGACTTGCTCTTCTATATCATCTCCAGTTCGATAGCGGCGCAGTAATTCGATTTGAAGGTGATTAAGAGGATCGATGTATGGTGTTCGAATTTGAATGCTGCGTGCTAGCGTTGGATTATCTTCAAGCAACTCAGTATGGCCGGTTATTTGGAAGAGCCACTTAACACTGCGTTGCCACTCTTCTTGAATTTGACCAAAGATTTGTTGGCGTAAGGTAGCATCAGTTACCAATTCCGCATAGCGTGAAGCGATACCCAAATCGGTTTTGGCTAGTACCATATCCATGTTTGATAGTAATGTTTGCATCAATGGCCACTTGGCATACATTTCTTGCAGTAGTTCTAGTCCGCCCCCACCTTGTTGGTCGTGCTGAATGAATTTTTCAACAGCAGCACCGAATCCATACCAGCCTGGAATAATGGTTCGGTTTAGGCTCCAACTAAAAACCCAGGGGATAGCACGTAAATCTTCGATGCGGTCAGATGGTTTCCTAGAAGCAGGCCTGCTTCCGATATGGAGTCCCGCAATTTCCCGGATTGG
>CAZIDT010000051.1:0-7761 GCA_964537855.1 uncultured Nitrosomonas sp. | reverse complement strand
CACCGTAGATACTGCTCCAGGAACACTACCATACCAACCCATTTGATCAGTATGCCCAGCATTGAATAAATACCAGCTGCTACCGGAAGAACCCATAGGATCAGATAAATCCCCATACTCACTATTGATGGTGCTATCGTTCTCTGGATCAGTTGCAGCATGTGCTAAATTCAAATTGTGACCCAATTCATGTACATATATCATCCCAGATGAACCTGCCATCCATGCACGGCAAAATGTTCCACATCCAACATTTGCGACACCAGCCCAACCACATGCAGGTAAAGAGGTATAGTTCGGCAAAATAAAAATACGGTGTCGATATAATGAAAGATTAACACCTGAATTTTGAGCAGCTGCTTCAGCAGCATAGGCCCAGTCATAGTAATTACAAGTTGAGTTATCGTAATTGATTGTATAAGGCCCAAACACATCAGGATTACCATCTCCATCAGAGTCAGCCAGAAATCGTAATTGGCCTCGAGATGCCTCTCGATACAGTCCATCAACTGATCGTGCATCGGTATACATTTTTCCAGGCACTTGCGCTGGGGTGATATAAGAACCAGTTTTAGCGTTGATTAAATCAACCAAAATAACTACCGCTTTGCGCTCATCTATTGCAAGCGCATCACTATACTCGGTTGTTGCTGATACACTTGAGATATCAGTATTGCCACCTTTATTTTTTAGTACGGTTTCTTCTTCTAGACTTTCTACTTGGAATTTTCCTTCTTTATGCTGACCCCTAACTTTAATACGTTGACCACTTCTCAAGTGACCTGGTGGCAAGCGATCAAAATGAAGTTGATGCCAGTTGATACCGTTATCCTCACGGATAAAATAATCATTTTCAAGATGAATATGTCCTTCGAAATCATCTTTATGAATCACGTCCAATTCACCTGAAATTTCTTCAACAGGTGCAGCAATAACCGCTAAAGATAAACAAAATAATAAAATGGCTAAGATCGTCGTGATCCTATTTTTAATAGAAAATGTTGATATAAGAAGGAGGGATTGTGTCATAAGGTTGTTTCCCTTAAAAAATTCATGATAGGTATACCAGAAAGTAAATTTTTCTTTCGGGCTTACTTATCGAGAGTTTATTTCTTAACTTTAATAAGAATGACGATAAGCTGCTATTTTGTAAGTAATTAGCCGCAGAATTGTGGAAAAAAGTTGTGAAGAAACGACGATATTGAATGTTTCAAGCTTATTTCATTCACTTAGCCGTAGGTAATTGGCAGCAGCATCTATTCCATACACCCACTGATTGATAAGGCAACGAGCTGAATCAATAATTTCGGAGGCGGTCATGCCGATGGGACCATACTGTGTTTTAAGCAATGTATCGGCTGCTGCACCATGTAGAAAAACCGCGAGCAACAAGGCATTTTCTGGTTTTAAATTTTGAGCAATCAGAGCTGCAATCATGCCGGAAAGAATATCACCCGTGCCTGCGCTACTCAAACCCGGATTTCCAGTCGTGTTAAAATAAACATCCTTATTTGGAAAGCTACAAATACTGCCTGCTCCTTTTAGCAGAACAGCACAATTAAATCTTTCTACTAAACTTTTAATTGCTTCGATACGATTTGCTTGAACAGTAGTAGTGTCGACTCCAAGTAATCGTGCAGCTTCAGCAACATGTGGGGTTAGGGTAGTGGATGATGAGCGTGTTGATAAGATTTCCTGAAGCTCAGGATAACGAGCAACTAAATTTAAAGCATCAGCATCCAATATAATCGGAACAGATAACCTTAGTGCTTTTTCCAAATTCATACAAGCAGCTAACTCTACCCCTAAGCCAGGCCCGACAATCATGGTATTGATATGATCTAACTCAAATAAATGATCAATAGGATGTATCATCAATTCAGGCTGTTTTACATCGACACACAGCGTTTCATTTGTGATTAAACCAATGTAAACACGTCCAGCCCCTAATTTGAGCGCAGCCGATCCAGCGAGTAACGCAGCACCGATCATTCCTGTAGCTCCCCCGATAACACCAACACTTCCGTAAGACCCTTTATGACTATCTATTTGCCTAGGAACGGGCAAACGGGATTGGATAAAAGAAAAATTGAGTAACCATGAATGAGTTTCAACAAAGGCCGTTGGGTTCAGACCAAGATCACACAGAATAATTTTTCCAGAATAATCACAACCATTATGCGTTAATAACCCCGGCTTAAATCCAATGAATGTGGCTGTGATCGTTGCCTTAATTATGGTGCCTACTATATTGCCAGTATCTGCATCGAGGCCACTTGGAACATCAAGCGAGAGAATGGGTAGTTCCATCCGATTAATAGTATTAATTAAAGTCTGATAGTGTTCATTCAGAGGCCGTGTAGCAGTAAGTCCTATTCCAAAGAGACCGTCGATAATAATATCCCACTGTTGAGTAGTTGGAATATGCTGCACAATCGTACCATTAGCTGCAAACCACTTTTCAAGCGCTTCTTTTGCCTCACTTGAAAGCTTAGATTCACTTCCAGTGAAGATCACCGTCACCTGATATCCCCAAAGCTTGAGGTGACGGGCAGCTACCATCGCATCTCCGCCATTATTGCCCGGCCCTGCTACAACCAAAATTCGCTGATCAGTACTTGTTAGCATTTTTTCTTGTGCAATAGTTGCTGCGGCTAGGCCAGCTTGTTCCATTAGCGACGGTGCGTTAGGTTGTTCCAACACAACTCGTTCAA
Organism: uncultured Nitrosomonas sp.; assembly: GCA_964537855.1. GTDB lineage: Bacteria > Pseudomonadota > Gammaproteobacteria > Burkholderiales > Nitrosomonadaceae > Nitrosomonas. Next base: position 5,047 of record CAZIDT010000051.1, on the reverse strand, counting down.
CTTCACGAATTTGTGAGGTAGATAGAATAGGGGGCGGGTTATTCATTCCGATAATCGCTTCTCGTGTAAAATTACGTATTTAACCACTCTTATTATTTAATATTAATGCTTCAGTTTCGTGGTCGTCAGGCGCTTTCCTCTTTTCGTTTAGGAAAATTATCTCATCAGATTCGTTCCATCGTATCTCAATTTATTAAGGTTGAATCAGAATATTGGTATTTTTGTTCAATTCAAAAAGATATAACTCAACATGAGTTAATAAGATTACAGCAATTGTTGGATGGCCATCTTATCCAAACACTTCCTCAAGCTACGCATGGTTTTTTTCTGGTATTGCCTCGTCTAGGAACGGTTTCACCCTGGTCATCGAAAGCGACTGATATCGCGCATCATTGCCAGTTACAAAATATCGAACGCATCGAACGTGGCATTGCATTCAATATCGAGTTTCAATCGCGCATAACTGATGAATCTAGGAAAAAAATTGAGGCGCTACTGCATGATCGCATGACTGAGTCTATTTTTACCTCCTTGCAGGATGCAACCAAGTTATTCCGGCATATTGACCCTGCTCCGCTTCAAACAATCGACATTCAAACATCTGGCTCAGTTGCTTTGCAAAAGGCTAATCAAGCAATGGGTTTAGCATTATCACCTGATGAGATCGATTATTTGGCAGATTATTTCTTAAAACAAAGCAAACGAAATCCAACTGATGTAGAGCTCATGATGTTTGCGCAAGCCAATTCCGAGCATTGTCGCCATAAAATTTTCAACGCTGACTGGATAATCGATGGCACTCCTCAGACACAATCGCTATTCTCGATGATTCGCCATACGCATCAACAGAATCCTCAGGGCACCCTGGTTGCTTATTCTGATAATGCAGCAGTGATTGAAGGAGATGTTATCGATCGCTTTTATCCTGGTAAATCAAATATATATAGTTATGAAAAAGAATTGACTCACTTGCTGATGAAAGTTGAAACCCATAATCATCCAACTGCAATATCACCATTTCCAGGAGCGGCAACCGGGGTAGGCGGGGAGATTCGCGATGAAGGGGCCACCGGTAGAGGTGCGAAACCGAAAGCAGGGTTAACGGGTTTCTCAGTTTCAAATCTTCGAATTCCGGAATTTATTCAGCCCTGGGAAAGAGAGTCTGAATGGGGAGAAGTGGGTTATGGGAAACCTGGTCGGGTTACTTCTGCTTTAGATATTATGTTAGGAGGCCCAATAGGAGGTGCGGCTTTTAATAACGAGTTTGGAAGACCTAATTTAGCAGGCTATTTTCGAACCTTTGAAATGTCACACAATGATGTTATGCGAGGCTACCACAAGCCAATTATGTTGGCAGGTGGGTTAGGTCAAATTGCTGATAAGCATACCATTAAGCAATCCTTCTCATCCGATGTCTTGCTTATACAATTAGGTGGCCCAGGCCTATTAATCGGATTAGGGGGAGGAGCAGCATCGAGCATGGACACCGGAGCTAACACAGAAGATCTTGATTTTGATTCTGTGCAACGAGGCAATCCTGAAATGCAACGGCGTGCACAAGAAGTCATTGATCGTTGTTGGCAATTAGAGAGATCCGGGCAGGCGAATCCAATTCTTTCCATTCATGATGTAGGTGCTGGTGGGCTTTCAAACGCGCTCCCTGAAATTGTGCATGGCGCTGGTTGTGGTGGAAAGTTTGATTTACGCACTATTCCATCCGAAGAATCAGGTATGTCACCGATGCAAATCTGGTGTAATGAAGCCCAAGAACGTTACGTACTTGCGATTAAGCGCGACTCATTGAGCTTTTTTCAAGCTATTTGTGAACGGGAACGTTGTCCTTACGCGGTGGTAGGAGAATCTAAACAAGTAGATCAATTACTGCTCACCGATTCACAATCAGTAGCACCTCCCATTGATATGCCCCTTTCTGTGTTATTGGGTAAACCGCCCAGAATGCAGCGAATTGCCGTGCATATGGATAATCCACTCAAACCAATTAATTTTGCTCACTTTCAATTGAAAGAAGCTATTTATCGAGTCTTAAGATTACCTACAGTTGCAGATAAATCTTTCTTGATTACTATCGGAGATCGCAGTATTGGGGGCATGACAGCCCGTGATCAGATGATAGGTCCCTGGCAGATCCCGGTTGCTGATGTTGCGGTAACCGCCATGGGTTATCAAACTAACTTAGGAGAAGCTTTCGCTATCGGCGAGCGAGCACCTCTAGCACTCATTAATTCAGCTGCTTCTGCTCGAATGGCAATTGGAGAAGCGCTAACTAATATCGCTGCAGCTTTAATTGAGCAATTGAGTCAAATTAAGTTATCAGCCAATTGGATGGCTGCAGCAGGACACACAAACGAAGATGTTGCTTTATACGATGCAGTCCATGCAGCAGCCATCGAGTTATGTCCTCAATTAGGCATAAGCATTCCGGTTGGAAAAGACTCCATGTCTATGAAAACCACCTGGTGGCAGAAAAATGATGTGGGTGAAAATCAGAAGAAAGAGGTTGTAGCGCCATTATCATTGATTGTTTCGGCTTTTGCTCGCGTGAAAGATGTTCGGAAAACCCTGACACCGCAGTTGCGTAATGATTTAGGTGAAACAGAGCTCATTTTAATCGATTTGGGATTTGGCAAAAATCGAATGGGAGGCTCCGCACTTGCACAAGTCTATAACCAATTAGGTAATGAAACGCCAGATCTTGAGACTAAACCCGAAATAGACAAATTTAAGTCATTTTTTGGCGTGATTCAGAAACTCAAGGAATCCAACCATATAGTGGCTTATCATGATCGTTCCGATGGTGGACTTTTTGTAACATTGTGCGAAATGGTTTTTGCTGGGCATGTCGGGGTTACTATTAATTTAGACCAACTCTGCTTTGATTCATCTGCAACCGATCTTGATGGTGCAGAAATAAAACCAGAAATTCTACAAGGCCGCTATCTTGAACGCCTACTTCGTGTGTTATTTAATGAAGAGTTGGGAGCCGTCATTCAAATTCAGTGCCTGCATCATCACACAGTATTTCAAGCTTTTGCTGGAGCTGGATTAGCAGAAAATTGTTATGTGATCGGAAAGTTAAATCAAACCGATGAGATTCAAATTATCCGTAACAATTTAGCTATTATTCAGGAAAGACGTATCGACCTGCAGCGCGCATGGTCAGAAACGAGCTATCACATGCAGCGTATCCGCGATAATCCAGATTGCGCACAACAGGAATATGATCGTATTTTGGATTCTAGTGATCCAGGATTGCATTCAAGGTTGACATTTAATATACACAGCGATATTGCATTTCCCTCGATTCAATCACATTGCCGTCCTAAAATTGCTATTCTGCGCGAACAAGGCGTCAATGGGCAGGTTGAAATGGCTGCTGCTTTTGATCAAGCGGGTTTCTTAGCAGTTGACGTTCATATGAGCGATATTATTGCTGGACGTGATTCATTAAAGGATTATAAAGGGTTAGTTGCCTGCGGTGGATTTTCATATGGAGATGTTCTAGGCGCGGGGAAAGGTTGGGCGAAATCGATTTTATTTAACCCAATTGCACGGGATGCATTCGAAGCTTTTTTTAACCGGCAAGATACCTTTGCTTTAGGGGTATGCAATGGTTGTCAGATGATGAGTAATCTAGAAGAAATCATACCTGGCACTGGACACTGGCCTCGTTTTGAGCGCAATCAATCAGAACAATTTGAAGCACGCTTTGTTTTAGTTGAGATACCCGAAAACCCTTCTATTTTATTTAAAGGCATGGAAGGTAGTCGATTACCAATTACTGTTGCCCATGGCGAGGGATTTGCTTCATTTCAAACTCCCCAGCAAATAACAGCAGCATCTCCTTTTGTTACTTTACGCTATATCGATCATTACGGTAATCCAACAGAACGTTACCCATTCAATCCAAATGGTTCAGTCTTGGGTATAACTGGTTTAACTTCAGTAGATGGTCGATTTACTATTTTAATGCCACATCCAGAAAGGGTATTTCGTACAATTCAGCATTCTTGGCATGCTGACGATTGGCCAGCATATTCACCTTGGATGAGAATGTTTATAAACGCTCGGCAGTGGGTAGATTAAGCTTTGAACTAATTGCGTAATCTTTGAGTCATCTTTATTAACTCACTTACAACAACTCTTAAACAAATTAATCGATGACCAATAATAAAAATAAGGATAAGTTACAAATTAACTTATCAATAAACGTATGTTTTACTCTCATTGCTATTTTGTCTTCAACAGCATTCGCTGAAATCATCCCACCTATCAAACCAACTCAAAATTTAAAGGCTACGGTATCCACAAAACAGTGCGTCCCTATTGCAAGTTGGATCGTGCCTGGTAAAAATACGCAGACCTCTTTTACCGAAATTGTTTCTCGAGCTAATCAACATTCAGTAATTTTACTCGGCGAGACTCACATCAACCGTGAGCATCATCGCTGGCAGTTGCAAGTACTTGCGGCGTTACATGCAACACGTCCTGATATGATCATAGGATTTGAAATGTTTCCCAGGAGTGTTCAGAAAGCGCTTGATCAATGGATTGCAGGTGAATTATCGGAATCGGATTTTCTGCATAAGACAAAATGGAATTCAGTTTGGGGAACCGATGCAAGCCTTTATTTACCCTTATTCCATTTTGCACGTATGAATCGTATTCCCATGCGAGCACTGAATATTGACCATGAGCTCAGAAAGCGTGTTTCTGATAAAGGATTCGATAGCGTACCGGAAAATGAACGGGAAGGGGTTACAAGACCCGCACCACCAAGCCCGGCTTATTTAGATTTTCTGTTACCGATTTATGAGTTGCACGATCACAAACCGAAGCCAAAATCGAAGTCGAGTAAATATGATCCGGACTTTTTAAGATTTGTGGTTGGTCAACAATTATGGGATCGAGCCATGGCCCAAGAAATTAAGGTAGCCTTGGACTCTCTCGGGAAGCATAAAAATTCACTGGTAGTCGGCATAATGGGTACAGGTCACATTTTGCATGGCTTTGGTGTTCCGCATCAATT
>CAZIDT010000050.1:0-7777 GCA_964537855.1 uncultured Nitrosomonas sp. | reverse complement strand
AAAAATGAGTCACACTTTGTATGAAACCAAGATTCAGCGCGTGCAGCGTTGTGAGTTAGCTGTGCCGGGATCACGTCCTGAGATGTTTGAAAAAGCGTTGAAGAGTGGAGTCGATTTTATCTTTCTGGATCTGGAAGATGCCGTAGCGCCCGATGACAAAGTTCAGGCAAGAAAAAATATTATTCAAGCCATCAATGACCTCGATTGGAAAGGGAATGGCATTACTTTATCGGTGCGTATCAATGGCTTGGATACCCAATACATGGTGCGTGATGTCGTGGATCTGGTTGAGCAAGCTGGGCACAAAATCGATACCATTCTGATCCCGAAAGTGGGGGTCTATAGCGATGTCTATATGGTAGAAGCCATGTTAAACCAACTGGAAATGCAGCAACGCTTAAAAAACAGAATTGGTATCGAAGCCTTGATCGAAACTGCGCTGGGTATGGCAAATGTCGAAGATATTGCGCGCAATGGCGCAGCCGGACGCTTGGAAGCATTACATTTTGGTGTAGCAGATTATGCAGCGAGTAATCGTGCCAGAACAACCAATATTGGTGGACTCAATCCTGATTATCCAGGCGATCAATGGCATGCAGCGATCAGCCGCATGACCGTTGCCTGCCGTGCTTATGGTTTAAGACCCATCGATGGTCCTTTTGGCGATATTCAAGATCCGGAAGGTTACAAACAAGCTGCACGAAGAGCAGCAGCATTAGGATGTGAAGGGAAATGGGCGATTCATCCAACTCAAATCGCGCTAGCTAATGAAGTTTTCACGCCGTTAGCGGCAGAAGTCGAGAAAGCCAAACGCATTCTTGCTGCGCTGAAAGAAGCCGCAGCTCAAGGGAAAGGCGCAGCCTCACTGGATGGGCGCTTGATTGACGCGGCATCAGAAAGGATGGCCAATAATATCGTCAAAGCAGCGGAAGCCATTGCTGCTAAAAACAAATAACCATTCATACGTTTTATATAATCGATTGAATTAATAGGGAGAAAGGCGTTGGATATACATGAGTACCAAGCCAAAGAAATCTTGGCTCAATATGGCGTAAAGATTGCGGAAGGGGGAATAGCGCATACCGTTGAAGAAGCAGTACAGCGTAGTCGTGAAATCGACGGTAATGTATGGGTTGTTAAAGCGCAGATCCATTCGGGTGCTCGCGGCAAAGCGGGTGGCATCAAAGTGTGCAAGACTCATCCGGAAGTTGAAGCGGCTGCGACAGCTTTGCTTGGAAAGAAATTAGTCACTCACCAAACAGGGCCTGCAGGTAAATTGTGTTCTAAACTTTATATTGAAGCAGGAACAGAAATTGCCAGAGAGCTTTACCTTTCTTTTCTGATTGATCGGAGTCATGAACGTGTGATCATGGTGGGTTCTGCACAAGGGGGTATGGAGATCGAACGATTGGCTGCAACCGATCCCAACGCGATTGTTAAAATCCATATTGAACCTGCAGTGGGCTTGCAAGATTTTCAAGCACGCACTATGGCCTTTGCGCTGGGATTAGGCGAAGATTTGCTTAATCATGCTGTGAAAACCATTAAAGGATGTTACCGAGCGCTCCGCGATCTCGATGCGAATATCCTGGAAATCAACCCGCTCGTTGTAACCAAGAATAATGAACTCATGGCGTTGGATGCAAAAATGAGTTTTGACGAAAATGCATTGTTCAGACGCCAAAAAATTGCTGAACTCCGCGATAAAACCCAAATTGATCCACGCGAAGTCGCTGCAGCCGAAGCTGGCCTCAGCTATGTCGGATTAGATGGTGATATCGGTTGCATGATCAATGGCGCAGGTTTAGCGATGGCCACTATGGATATGATCAAATTGGCCGGTGGAGAACCCGCTAATTTTCTGGATGTTGGAGGAGGCGCTTCTGCTGAGCGAACTGAAAAAGCATTTCGTCTAGTCTTAGCCGATCAAGGCGTAAAAGCCATGCTCGTCAATATTTTTGCTGGAATTAATCGTTGCGACTGGATCGCTGAAGGCGTTGTTCAGGCTGTTAAAAACATCGATATGAAAATTCCACTTGTTGTGCGTTTATCAGGTACCAATGTGGAAGAAGGACGCCGCATCATTGCTGGAAGTGGTTTGCCGATCATTACAGCAGAGACATTGGCCGATGCTGCCGAGAAAGTGGTTAAAGCACGCAACGAAGTGGTTGCAAAACAAGGTTAAGGGGAACAATAAAGTGGCCATTCTTATAAATGAAAATACACGCATTATCGTACAAGGATTTACTGGCAGAATTGGTACATTTCATGCCCAAGAAATGATTGATTATGGCTCCAAAGTAGTAGGGGGAGTCACGCCAGGCAAGGGAGGACAAACACATTTAGGTTTGCCGGTATTTAACACGGTCAAAGAGGCTGTGGAGCAAGTTGGCGCAGAAGCCAGCATCGTTTTCGTGCCGCCTGCATTTGCTGCTGATTCGATTATGGAAGCTGCCGATGCTGGAATCAAATATTGTGTTTCGATTACTGACGGGATTCCTACTCAGGATATGATGACCGTCAAAAGCTTCTTGCGTCGTTTTCCCAAAGATCAGCGCATGATGATGACGGGCCCTAACTGTGCGGGGACAATTAGCCCCGGACGGGCGATGCTGGGTATTATGCCAGGGCATATCTATATGCGCGGTAATGTTGGGATCGTTGGGCGTTCTGGTACACTGGGCTATGAAGCGGCTGATCAAATGCGCCGGCTTGGCATCGGTATCACGACATCGGTTGGAATCGGCGGAGATCCGATTATTGGCAGCTCGCATCGCGATGTATTAGAGAAATTAGAGCAAGATCCTGAAACCAAAGTGGCGCTCATGATTGGCGAAATTGGAGGACCTCAAGAGGTAGAAGCGGGTATTTTCGCCAAAGAAAATATGACCAAACCTTTGGTTGCTTATATTGCTGGTCTTACTGCGCCAGCAGGTCGTCGCATGGGTCACGCTGGTGCGATTATTTCTTCAGCGGGAGAAAGTGCGGCAGAGAAAGTTGAGCGCCTAAAAGAATTAGGTGTCACGATTTGCCCTACTCCTTCTTTGATGGGTCAAACGGTAGCCGAAGTTTTAGCCAAGCTTTAATTTCGCGTTATTGCACAAATGGCCAGGTAAAAGCACCTGGCCAGTCTCTTGAACTTTCCTGTTATGTTCATACCTATACAGGCTGACAATTATTAATCTTGAACCAAGCTAAATTTGATAACTATGGAAATAAATCAGAAAACCGACAATAACCGAATTTCAACGATTGCACGTTTTCTTTTTCTATCGCGCTGGCTTCAGTTACCGCTTTATCTCGGTCTGGTGTTAGCGCAATGCGTCTATGTTTTTCATTTTTGGGTTGAACTAACGGATCTGGTTGGCGCCATTATGGGGAACAAAGAATCGCTCAAACACATTCTGCACATTGTGACCCCTGAAGAAGCCGAGGTGCCGCTGAAAATTACTGAGACTGCAATTATGCTGGTTGTGCTGGGCTTAATCGATGTCGTAATGATTTCCAATTTGCTGATCATGGTCATTATTGGTGGGTATGAGACTTTTGTATCGCGCATGAATTTGGAAGGTCACCCAGATCAACCGGAGTGGTTGTCACATGTCAATGCATCCGTTTTGAAAATCAAACTTGCTACCGCAATCATCGGGATTTCATCGATTCATCTACTGAAAACCTTTATTAATGCCAGTGCTTATGATGAAAAAACATTGATTGCCCAAACGTCGATTCATATCACTTTTTTGATTTCAGCGGTTGCTATTGCGTATACCGATAAATTGATGTCTCAAACACTGATGAATAATTCAAGTCACGCTGAATCAAGCAAGTGAAACAGGCATTTTTTCTAGTAATTCAATGGTACCGCGCAAGGCGATTGCAACCGCTTGGCGTCTAATGGCTTCACGGTCACCCGAAAAAAAATGGGTTGTGCTATGAATTGTACTTTGTTTAAGTTCCCAGGCGAGACATACCATACCTACTGGTTTTTCTTTAGAACCACCGCCTGGTCCCGCAATACCTGTTATTGATACTGCTACTTGTGCAGTGCTCATTTTAAGGGCACCCGATACCATTTCTCGTGCAGTTTGTTCTGAGACAGCGCCATATTTAAGCAATGTCGTTGCTTGCACGCCTAACATACGATGTTTGGCTTGATTGCTATACGTGATGAAACCACATTCATACCAACCTGAACTACCCGCAATCGCGGTTATAGACTGACCTACCCATCCACCTGTACAAGATTCTGCAGTGGTTAGTTTTAAGTTTCTGCTACTCAGCAAATCCCCAACTTGTTGTGCATGGGCGAGAAGGGTTGCGTCATCGATCATCATTTTTATTTGTCAGAAATAACTTTCAAATAGGAAGATCGATTTCCATCCTGCTAAACACAGAAGGGTATAAAACGCTGCAAGTAGATCATCAAACATTACCCCTATCCCTCCATGGAGTTTTTTTTCGTAGTATTTGATGGGGGAAGGTTTTACGATATCAAAAAAACGGAATAGGATAAACGCGCTGATCTGCCACAACCAATGATTCGGGACAAAATATAAAACCAGCAAGAACGCAACGACTTCGTCCCAAACCATACCGGAATGATCAGGAGCGCTTAGTGCTTTGCCGGTGATACCGCAGGCCCAAATACCAATAATAAAAAAAATATCGATGACGAGCAAAAGTGCAATTGGATCAAATAATAATTGCAGCAGCCAATAGATAGGAAAAGCAACTAAGGTCCCAACGGTACCGGGTGCATATTTACTGAGTCCTGCACCTGCAGCAAAAGCTAAAAAGTGCGCAAAGCGGCTATATACAAAGGCTATATCTGGCTCTAGAGGGGGAAGTTTGAAGTTAGATCGATACGGCTCAGGAAAGGAAGTGGTCATAGCCTTTTTTTACATGCTCAATTACTGTTCCGCCTGAGTTTACTATAGATAAACCTTCCCCTTGTAACATTTTTCCAATGCGTGTCAGTGGTATCGCTAACTCTTCCGATAGCGATTGGATTTTTTCACGCTTAATCTCAGCTGCTGTAAAACAGAGCTCATAGTCGTCACCACCTGATAGTAACCAATCACGTGCTTGAGCATGTGATGCATAGCTTTTCCAGACCCAAGAGCGCGGGATAGCTTCTAATTCAATCACAGCAGCCAAATTGGAGTTGGAAAGGATATGACCTAAATCGGCAAGTAAGCCATCCGAGATATCAATAGCACTATGTGCCAAGTCGGTTAGGTGCTGTCCCAATTCAACTCTTGCTGCTGGAGTGTGGAGAGCGGGTAAACAAACTCCAAGTGCATCATTACTTAAGACAAGTTGCTGCTTGAGATGAGCAAGTGCAAGTGCAGCATTACCAAGTTGCCCCGAAACCCAGATATCATCATTCGGCTGGGCATTGCTACGTTTTAATGCTTTATTTCTTGCAATTTCACCGATAATTTGTACACAAATATTGAGTGGCCCACTCGTCGTATTTCCACCGATCAATTCAACTTGATAGCGGTCAGCTAACGCAAAGAACCCTTGTGCAAAAGCTTGTAACCAAGCTGAATTACTTTGTGGTGTATCTTTAGGTAACGTGATCGCTAAAGTAAGCCAGCGCGGAACAGCTCCCATTGCGGCCATATCGGAAAGATTAACCGCTAAAGCTTTGTGACCTAATTGATAGGGATCTGCATCTGCAAAGAAATGTTGACCTACTACCAGCGTATCAGTAGAAATGGCGAGATCGGTTGTCGCATTAAAAGCAATAAGCGCGGCATCATCGCCAATACCCAACAAAGCTTTTTTGGTGGGACGCGTGAAATAGCGACGAATGATATCAAATTCAGATTCCACTCTCTAAGTTATCGTGTTGATTGTTTCGCTAATCGTAACGCGATTTTAGAATCGTGCAGATAATTTTATTGTTAAGTGAGCGAATAGCCCCTTTATAGTTGGTTCAATGTACCTTAACTGTTTTCTTTGAATGCGTTACAACTTCTGTTCCTCGTAGCTGTATAGCTAATTTATCGATGACGCCATTAATATATTTATGGCCATCTGTTCCCCCAAAGGTTTTTGCAAGCTCGATCGCTTCATTGATGATTGGTCGATAGGGAATATTCGGATGATAAATAAGCTCATAGGTACTTAGCAAGAGTATCGACGATTCAACGGGGCTAAGTTCCTGAATCGTTCGATCCAAGCAGGGTGCAATCTTCTGTTCGAGCTCATCAGCGTGTTTGATGACGCCTTGCAGCAAATCAGAAAAAAACGCCTCATCGACTTTTGAGAAGAAACTACCACTCCTTAACTGTGCTTCGATAAAACCAGCCTCGCTTGCGGTAAGGCGCCATTGATAGATACCCTGTAGAGCGAGCTCTCGTGCAAAACGGCGTCGATTTTTGAATTTGGGAACAGGTTTCGGACCTGATTTGGCCGGTACGTCTTTCATGGAAACCACTTTCATTCAAATTCAACTAATTTATCAAAAAGATTAGCCATTTCAACGGCCGCTCTAGCTGCGTCTTTTCCTTTCTGAGACATTCGTGATGTAGCTTGGTCTTCAGTATCTGTGGTGAGGATAGCGTTGATGATCGGGATGCCTGTTTCAAGTTGGGCTTTCATTAAACCATTCGCTGATTCATTGGCAACGATTTCAAAATGGTACGTTTCACCACGAATAACCGCTCCCAATGCGATAAGCGCATCAAATTGATCAGATAGTGCTATTTTTTGAAGCGTAATAGGGGCCTCTAGCGCGCCGGGTACGGTTATCAGCTGGATATTGGCCTCTTGTACACCAAGCTGGGTTAGCTCAGCAGTACATGCGCCTAATAGCCCTTCACCAATTTCAATATTAAAGCGACTCATCACGATGCCTATTCTTAACTCAGCGCCATCTAGATTTATTTCAATTTCTGGTATGTTATCGTAGTAACCCATACTAATTCTGTGTTCCTATCTGTAAATTATCCTAAGTTAGCTGCTGGTTTTCTGCTTGACTCTAAGTAGCCAGTTACCTCTAAACCAAAACCGGTCATACTTGGCATTTTACGCGGTGTCGCCAATAAACGCATTTTACGTATTCCGAGGTCTTTCAATATTTGAGCGCCAATCCCATGATCCCGTAAATCTGTCTTAAGTTGATCAGGATGCCAAGATTTCGTAGCTAAAATGCGCTCAGTCAAAATAGCTGTATCACCTTTGCGATGCAATAAAACGATTACACCTGACCCTGCCTCAGCAATGACCCGCATCGCATCATTAATACTCCACGAGTGACTACGATCAGCGATATCGAGCACATCAATGACTGACAGAGGTTCATGAACTCTGACGAGAGTTTCTTTCTCTGGTTGAAGCTGACCCTTAACTAAAGCAAGATGAGTAATATTTGCAGTTTTATCGTGATAGGCTTTTAAATCAAATTCACCAAAAACAGTTTGGATTGTTCGCTCCGCGACGCGTGATACCAAACTTTCTGTCAGACTACGGTGGTGAATAAGGTCGGCTATTGTACCAATTTTAAGTTGGTGCGTGTTTGCAAATTCCACCAAATCTGGCAATCGTGCCATTTCACCGTTATCTTTGAGTATTTCACAAATGACTGCAGCAGGCATGAGCCCTGCCATTTGGGCTAAATCACAACCGGCTTCAGTATGACCCGCTCTGACTAAGACACCACCTTTTTGCGCTTTAAGCGGAAAAATGTGGCCGGGCTGAACAATATCCTCAGGCTTGGCATCTGTTTTTACTGCAACTTGGATAGTACGTGCCCGATCCGCAG
>CAZIDT010000049.1:0-7788 GCA_964537855.1 uncultured Nitrosomonas sp. | reverse complement strand
TTTTACTTGCAATGTACCTGAAGGAAATTATTTTACGTTGGGTGATAATCGGGATGGCAGTAGCGATAGTCGATATTGGGGGTTCGTACCGGAAAAAAATATCGTGGGGAAAGCATTTCTAGTTTGGTGGAATTTTAGTGATCTCAGTAGAATCGGGCTTTCGATTGAATGATAAAGTTAATTATTAATTAAAATGAGGAGTTATATGTATCCTTCAATATCGAAAAAGCAGCAAGGAATCAGTTTGTCAGGATTAATGATCTGGTCATTTGTATTAATTTTAGTATCTATTGTCGGGATGAAATTAATTCCTGCTTATATTGAGAATGCAACCATTAAACGTACTCTACTTGCTGTAGCAACAGAGTCTAACTTAAGAACAAACAATCAAGAAATTCGCCAATCTTTTAATAGAAGAGCAAGCATTGACAATATTAAGGCGATTAATGGGCAAGATATCGTTATTGATAAAAAGAGTGATAAAGTTGTATTGAGCGCAAATTATTCTGTGAAAATTCCATTATTGGCAAATATTTCGTTATACATTGATTTTACTGCTGCAAGTAATCAATGATTCTAACCCCTCCTCCTAATAATTCTCCAAAACTATCTGAAAAAACGAGATTCAATCTTTTTTTTGAAACGATTGGTTATTCATTTAAAGAACTAACACTATTGCGAGAAGCCTTAACACATCGTAGTTTTGGATTACCTAATAATGAACGTTTGGAATTTCTAGGCGATAGTGTATTGAATTGCACCATATCAGAATTACTTTTTAAAAAATTTCCTACAATTGCAGAGGGGGATTTGTCTAGAATTCGAGCAAATCTAGTCAATCAAAGCACACTGTTTAATTTAGCATTATCAATTGGAATCGCTGATTTAATCCGCTTAGGAGAAGGGGAAAAGAAAAGCGGTGGTAATAATCGACCTTCTATTCTAGCAAATGCGCTTGAGGCAATTATTGGGGCTATTTTTCTGGAAGGTGGTTTTAAGAATTCTGAAATATGCATAAAAAAAATATATGCACCGCTGCTCCAAACACTCGAATGTGATGTAATCAATAAAGATGCTAAAACAACATTACAAGAATATATGCAAAGCTTAAAACTTGATTTACCGGAGTATATCGTTCTTGCGGTAAGTGGTTTAGCGCATCGTCAGAAATTTATGGTTGAATGTGTTATTGCTAAACTCAATATTAGAGTTGTTGGTGAAGGAACAAGTCGTCGTAGAGCTGAGCAGGATGCAGCAAGACAAGCTTATGCGCTAGCAATTCAAGCGGATTGATTGGAAATTGGTCCAGCAGTAATACTTATTAACAACACGATAATAAAATAGTTCAGTTTATATACCCGATTAATGGACAACTTGCCTCAATTTAGGACTGGTTATGTTGCAATTATTGGCAAACCCAACGTTGGTAAATCCACATTACTTAATTTTTTGATTCAACAAAAAATTAGTATCACTTCTAAAAAAGTCCAAACAACACGTCATCGTATTAAAGGTATTTTAACGGATCAACAATCACAATTTATTTTTGTAGATACTCCTGGTTACCAGGTGCGCTATTCGAATAAATTAAATACTATAATGAACAAGTTAGTAATTCAAAGTATTAATGAAGTCGATGTTGTGTTGTTCGTAATCGAAGCAATCAATTTTGATCGTAATGATGAGTTGATATTGCAGCAATTGCCCGTTAATAAACCTGTTATGTTGGTCATTAATAAAATCGATCAATTGAGTAATAAATCACAACTTCTTCCATTTCTTGCTGAAATTTCAACGAAATATCGATTTACTGAAATGGTTCCAATCAGTGCTATCAAAAAAATACAATTGACTCAACTGCTTGATACAGTTAGAAATTATCTTCCTGAAAATCCACCTTTATTTGGTGAAGATGAAATATGCGATCGTAACGAGCGTTTTCTAGCTGCTGAAATGATAAGAGAAAAGTTGTTTCGGTTAATGGGAGATGAAGTTCCATACTCAGCAAGTGTAATGATTGATCGATTCGAGCAACTACCCCATATTCGAAAAATTTATGCTTGTATTTTAGTTGATAAAACCAGTCAAAAAATCATGATTATTGGGCAAGGTGGTGAAAAATTGAAGCAAATCGCATCATTAGCTCGAAAAGATATGGAAAAATTATTTGGAAGTAAAGTTTATTTAGAAGTTTGGGTAAAAGTGAAATCAGGTTGGGCCAATGACGCTAGAACGTTAAGTGGGCTGGGGTATGAAGGTTAATTTAAAGTTATCTTGATAATAGAATAGGATAAAACTTAAGTGGTTGCGCTAGGTATTAATATCGATCATGTTGCGACCTTGCGACAAGCAAGGAAAACAAATTATCCAAGTCCAGTATTGGCTGCTTTGATAGCTGAATCGGCTGGTGCCGATGCCATTACGCTTCATTTAAGGGAAGATCGGCGTCATATCCAAGAATATGATGTCGAAACGTTACGACAGCAACTTAAAATTCGCATGAATTTAGAATGTGCGATCACTGAAGAGATGGTCAATTTTGCATGCCGAATTAAACCGCATGATGTATGCCTAGTTCCTGAACGACGTGAAGAATTGACTACAGAGGGAGGATTAGATGTTGTTCGGTATTTCAATCAAATCAAAACAGCTTGTAGTCGATTAGCAGATGCTGGAATTTTTGTTTCGCTGTTTATTGATGCTGAATTAAATCAAATTGAAGCTGCAGTTAAAGTTGGAGCACCTGCAATTGAGATTCATACGGGACCCTATGCGGATGCTAAAGACTCCGATGATCAACAAGGCGAATTAGAAAAAATCTGTGCAGCAGTAGTGTATGGTAATCGTCTCAAGTTAAAGGTGAATGCAGGACATGGTTTACATTATGATAATACCCGTCCTATTGCCGCTATCAATGGTATTTCAGAATTGAATATTGGACATGCGATTGTATCTCAGGCACTTTTTGTGGGTTTTGAGCAAGCAGTAAAGCAAATGAAGGTGTTAATTCAGGAAGCAAGCCTGTGATTTATGGCATAGGTACAGATCTTGTTAAACCTTCTCGCATAACACGATCTCTCGAGAAATATGGGGAGCGTTTTGCTAGACGCTTATTATCAGAATGGGAGTGGGAGGATTATATCAAAAATAATCAACCTGCTATGTTTCTAGCCAAGCGATTCGCTGCTAAAGAGGCGTTGTCAAAAGCAATGGGAACCGGTCTGAGACACCCAGTTACGCTTACCAATATCGCAATTGCTCATGATGCATTAGGTAAGCCCTACTTTGAGTTTCATCCAGAGTTGGCCACACTAATTAAAAACGAGGGAATCATTTACCATCATTTATCGATCAGTGATGAGTTGAATCTAGCAACCGCTTTTGTAATACTGGAAAAGTAGATATGTCACTCGGTCCTTTGATGGTTGATATTGAGAGCACACAGCTGACTCAAGCGGACATTACGAGATTAAAGCATCCTTTAATAGGTGGTGTCATACTTTTTGCTCGTAATTTTGAATCGAGCAAACAATTAATAGAGCTTACGACAGAGATTCGTTCATTGAGGAATCCGCATTTATTGATTGCGGTCGATCATGAAGGGGGCAGAGTACAGCGATTCCAGAAAGAATTTACTCGATTACCTGCCATGCTTGAGCTTGGAAAAATATGGAATCATCGTCCACAGCAAGCAAAACACTTGGCTAAACAGCTTGGATTTGTAATGTCTGCTGAATTATCGGCATGTGGGATTGATTTTAGCTTTGCGCCTGTACTTGATGTAGATCATGGACAAAGCAGTGTCATTGGAGATCGTGCATTTCATCGATCCCCTTCTGCTATTGCTGAGTTGGCTCATAGTTTAATGATGGGTTTGAAACTGAATGGTATGGCTGCTGTCGGGAAGCATTTTCCAGGTCATGGGTTCATTAAGGCGGATACTCATCATGAACTCGCTATTGATCATCGAAGCTACGAGGATATCGAGATGGAAGATCTTATTCCATTTAAACAATTAATTGATTTCGGAATAACAGGAATAATGGCAGCACATGTTATTTATTCTAGTGTTGATAAACATCCAGCAGGATTCTCCAAATATTGGTTAAAAACTATTTTACGCAATGAGTTAGGATATGAGGGGTGTGTATTTAGCGATGATTTGAGTATGAAAGGTACGGAAGGTTATGGAAATATTGTAGACCGCGCTCGAATAGCGCTAGAGGCAGGGTGTGATATGGTATTAGTATGCAATGATTCCTTATCTTGCGATGTACTCTTAGATAAATTGGAATGGGAAACATCGGCAATTAATCTTGCCCGACTGGCTCGTATGCGGGGTAGATTCAATTTCTCCTCACTGATTAAATTACATGAGGAAGCAAGTTTTGTTCAAGCTGTAAACGAAATTGATCAAATTGGAAAAGATAATTTTGAGTTAAATTTTACTTAGATATTTCAAAAACTTAAACTTAATCGTTTTTATTTTATAAAATGAAATATGACTAAATTATTTGATGTGGCTGTTATTGGTGCAGGACCTGGTGGATATGTTGCTGCAATTCGCTGTGCTCAACTCGGATTAAATACAGTATGTATCGATGAATGGAGAAATAAAGAAGGGATATCGAGTTTGGGTGGAACTTGCTTGAATGTAGGTTGCATTCCATCCAAAGCATTGCTGGAATCCTCTGAGAATTATGAGCGCGCGGCTAGAAAGTTTGGGGAACATGGAATTAAATTAGAAAACCTTTCCATCGATGTACCGACAATGATTGCTCGAAAGGATAAAATTGTAAAAGCATTTACAAGCGGAATTTCGATGCTTTTCAAAAAAAATAAAGTAACTTCGATACCGGGTAGGGGAACATTGCTCGATCGCCAGAGCGAAAATCAGTTGTGGAATATTCAAATAAGTAACGGTGATCAAAGTGAAATAATTCAGGCTGGGTTCGTCATATTAGCAACCGGATCGATACCCCGACCTCTGCCACTTATTGCGATTGATAATGATAGGATACTAGACAATGTTGGTACGCTTGCTTTATCTGAAGTACCTAAGCGTCTTGGGGTGATTGGTGCTGGTGTTATTGGATTAGAAATGGGGAGTGTCTGGCGTCGCCTCGGTTCAGAAGTAACGATTTTAGAAGCTCAACCAGGTTTCTTGTTGAGTGCAGATGAGTCAGTGGCTAAAGAAGCACAAAAGGTTTTTACGCGTGAACTAGGTTTAGTGATTCAGACAGGCGTGGAGATTCAATCAGTTAAGCAAAACGAACAGCAAATTTCCATAACCTATACAGATTCAAATAAAGCACCGCAGAAGCTTGAGGTTGATAAATTGGTGATTGCCATTGGTAGGGTTCCAAATTCTAAGGGGTTAGCGAGTAAGCAAAATGGTTTGGCTTTAAATACTCAAGGTTTTGTTGAAGTTGATGATTATTGTCGTACAAATTTGCCAAACGTTTTTGCAGTAGGTGATGTGGTAAGAGGGCCCATGTTAGCTCATAAAGCCTCAGAAGAAGGAGTAGCGGTTGCAGAATTAATTGCTACCGTTAAGAATCAAGTTGATAGTAGTGAATCTTTACCCAAAGTTGATTTGGATATCATTCCATGGGTTATTTATACGTCACCCGAGATTGCTTGGGTGGGCAAAACGGAACCAGCGCTAAAATCTGAAAATATTCCTTATAAAGTAGGTCAATTCCCATTTATGGCAAATGGTCGAGCAAGAGCATTAGGGGAAACTCACGGTTTCATCAAGATTCTAGCTCATGCTGAAACCGATCGAATTTTAGGTGTCCATATGATTGGGCCATTTGTCTCGGAATTAATTGCAGAAGCAGTTGTAGCAATGGAATTTAAAGCAAGTAGCGAGGATCTTGCGCGAATTATTCATGCACATCCATCGTTGTCAGAAGTATTACATGAAGCCGCTTTAGGTGTTGATAAGCGCGCTTTACATATCTAGGTTAGTTAGAATAGATATATTGTGGATATGGTAAATCCTAAAAATAAATATTAAAAGAATAGAGCGTTTAATAGGGAGGATCGTGAATGGGAGTCGAGCAACTAAATAATTTGATTGGTAAATGGGTTAGTGGTTTTTCAATCAATGTTATAACGGATAGGACATGGATTGAGCTTGCATCTATTTTGGCTCCTTCCGCTATTTTGATCCTGATTTTATTTGGTATTGCAGTTTCTCTCGAAAATAAAACTTGGCGATCATTCAATTTATGGTTGTGTCTATTGATTACCATTTTTTACTTACCTTATGAGCTTTATCGTCAATCTAACAATATCGTGAGAGCACAGGCTAATATTGAAGAGGTTCAAGCAAATTTAAAATTACTACTTGATTCAGCGAGCTTGAGTCATACAAAGAAATTAGTGAATGAAGATGTATCTGCTAGTGTACTTGGTGAAATGATTCATTCTGGAGATAAAAAAGAACTCGTATATTTATCATGGTTGATGCATGAAAATGAAAAAAAATTACTAGAACATCTAGCAAATAATCAACAACTGGTTATTGATGAGTTAAAGTCAACATTATCTACGTTTAAGCAGGAGTTTATTGAAACCCAACAACCAGTTGATAAAATAGCTAATGATATTCTTAGTCGCATCGATGGAACAATTAGTCAATTGATAGAGAATAAGATTCAACACTTTAATCAGGCGTTAAATCAGTCATTAGAAAGTTTTCAAAATGAAATTAATTCGTTTGTACAAAACGAGATGAATACTTATCAAGCAAAATTGGCTGAAATTACGCAACATAATTCAGATGAATTGCAAAATTATACTCGTTCTGCAAAACAGACTTTTTCAGATCAAATCAGTCAAACTAACAAAGAATCTCTACAAAAACTCGATGAAACAACCAAAAGTATTGATCAAATGAAAGCTGCGCTTGGCGGAATTAACCTTGATCAAGTTGCAAATCAAGTTCAGCAGTTATCAAATTCGATTAAATTAGCTCAAGAGAGAAACGAAGCTCTATTCGAATATAATGAATGTATTAGAACAGCGGGAATAATTGATCTGATTGGGAAGGAAGAAGATTGTAAGAAGAAATTAAATAATCGTTTAAATGAATTAACGCACTTAAATAAGTAAAGTGACATATTAGTAAACTTTAGTGGATTTCTTGTTTTAGTTCAAAACAGTAGTTAGAATGATCAAGTAACATAAACGATTCAACATTAGAAGGAATAATAAAATGAATAAGCGTTTTCTATCAAAATTAATTATTGGCATTGGCATATGCAGCCTGTTATTAATACCAATGACAGTATTTGCTGAAGAAGGCACTGCTGTTCACTATAGTAATAAATTTCAAGGCAGAAAAACTGCAAGTGGCGAAAGATTTGATCAAAAAAAATTAACAGCTGCCCACAAGCAATACCCTTTTGGCACTAAAGTTAGAGTCACAAATTTAGAAAATAACCGTAGTGTAATTGTCAAAATCAATGATCGAATGGCAACAAAAAATAGTAATATTATTGATGTTACCAGTCGCGCAGCAAACGAGCTCGGTTTTAAAAAGAAGGGTAAAGCACGTGTTAGTTTAGAAGCTGTAAATTAATTTATATGTTATTTTGTTTCTGTAAATTAGATCTGGAATTAAGGAATAGTTCTTTTTTTAGAAATTGATTTTCAGCATGACTTGACGCAAATAAATCCAGTTGATGTATTTGCGTCAAGTCCTATATTAGCCTGGTTTACTTGGCTATTTTTTACCGCCACCCCCTCCTTTCGCTGCAGTAGAGATTAGAATGGGTG
>CAZIDT010000048.1:0-7913 GCA_964537855.1 uncultured Nitrosomonas sp. | reverse complement strand
CCACCCCGAAGTGGCCAATCTAAATATTGATTCTTATGCCGAAACATTACACAGCGTATTTGAGCATTATTATCTTTTAGTAAAAAATACCAATGACCCGATGGGTATTGTTTTAAGTTTGAAATTTCACCACGGATCCATAATAAAGGAAACGATGATTCCAGCAATGCTCCCACGTAGCTATTTAGCTCAGCAACACTTAATACTGTATGAGCATTAAATGGTACAGTCATTAAATGATTCATATGTCAGGCTTACTTTTTCAGGTTTAAAAATGCGATATAGAGAAATACCACTATGAATAAAATCTTGATATATAATTCTCGGCCTAATATTTAATTGAGATCAATTGCTATTTTCATTTATCTCATGCTAGATATTAGATACTTTTCATTGGGAAGAGTATGCAACAAACTTAAATTAGACTATTAATCTATTAATAAGAAATATTATTTGGAGGTTATATGAAACTACTCAAAGCGATATGCGCAAGCATCATATTAGGGTTAGCTGTAGCAGCGAATGTACAAGCCGGGGAACAAAGCTTCACCGTTGTTATTAATGCTTACGACACGACTATTCCAGAACTCAATGTTGAAGGCGTAACTGTTAAAAATATCCGCGCTTTTAATGTACTGAATGAACCTGAAACCTTAACTGTACATAAAGGAACAACGGTTAAACTCACCGTAGAAAATAAATCCCCAATTAGTGAAGGTGTCACCATTGACGGCTACGGAATTCAAGAAGTCATTAAAGCAGGTGAATCTAAAACAATTTCGTTTGTAGCTGATAAAGCAGGTGCTTTCACGATCTGGTGCCAATTACATCCTAAAAATATCCACTTACCTGGTTCTTTGAACGTTATTGAGTAATTGGAAAAAATTGAGAAATAACATTGTAGTAATACGATAAGGTACTTAAGTTTCTCCGCCATAATAAAAGCCAGGTAGGACTATCTGGCTTTTATTACTCATCATCAAACCCCACATTCATCAGGACCACATGCCTTAGATTGTGGATTTTTCTGATTTTGTTGCTGATTCATAGAAGCTAGTCTACTTTCATCTTCAGTCTCTTCAGCTAATAAAGTACCGATCGAAAGGCCCAAAACGAAATCGGTAACATGGCCAAATTTATGCATACGCAAATGACCGGCTTTATCAATAAGAATTGTTGTAGGTGTTCCCTGCATTTGGTACGTCATCATGGTATGTGGAATGACATGATGTTCATTCGGTTTATCAATTCCAATCGGAAAACTCAAACGGTATTCATAAGCAAACACTTCTAATGCATCTCGCCCCATTACGGCATGATGCTCAAACACAGTATGCAAACCAAGCACAGCAACCTTACTAGGATCAAACTCTTCAAAAATTTTCTTGGTTTGAGGAATACCATGTTGAACACAACCAGGGCAAAGCATTTGAAAAGCATGTATTAGCACCACTTTTCCTCTCAATGACGCAAGTGTTATCGGTTCAGAAGTATTTAACCAACCAATTGTTTCCAACTCGGGTGCTATAATTTTTCCAGCTGATGACTGATGGGTACTCATTATGTAATAAGCTCTAGATCAATGGCACAGTTATTTAGTTACATCAAATAAGTAAAGGGCATCTCTTTTCTTAATGACCAAAAAGAATATGCCCTTTAGCAATGCTTGGCTTGAGCGTGGAATCCTTATCGATAGTTTTTCAATGCATTGAATCCCACGACAGCGCTTAATAATAAAAAATTACTTCTTAGCTTTTCCTGCACGTAAAACAGGATAGTGTTGTGTAAACACATTATCTTCAGCCGCGTTGGCTTTATGGCATGCGGCACATGCCTCATCGGGTTGAGCTGCTGCACTTGCACTCTCATAGCTTGCAAAACCAAAATAAGCCCAGTTATTAGGGCTATTTGCAAAGCGTTTAGAATCTTTAACCGTCGCAGCAATACCTAAGTATTCACCCTGAAAATAGCCATTGCCACTAGATGATTCTTTGGTACCAACGCTTACCATTTCTTTAACGATAATCGTACCATCACGGAAGGTTCCAGTTTGTTTCCAATGCGCCCAACTTGTTGGATCAATATAAACATTATGGAATTCAGGAAACGCAGGATTGCCATCATTCATATCTTTGGGTGTAACAGGAGAGCCGACAAAAATCCATTCACGATAATTTTTAGGCGTTAGTAATTCTCCATCTTTATTAAAATGAGCGTAAGTTTTATGATGACCATGATGTCCATCATGCTGACCTGCAGAAGCTTGGCCAATTACCAATCCTGAGACAAAAACTGAAACGAGGCTATTTAATAACACTTTTTTAAACTGTGACATAATTATTAATCCTTCAAATGTAAGTAAATAAATTCACAGAAGATAGACAGACTTTGAACTGCTCTCCTTCCCTTATGGTAGTCAGGGTAGGAGAAGTCGTCAAGGCAAGTTTTGTTTTATCGTTAATTTTACAAGAATAAGGCAACTGCATAAATTGAGTAACTTCTCTCTTTAGCAATCTGCTTATTGTTCATAATTGATTAATTTCCGGCATTTTGTAACGCTTCGAGATTTCCCTTAGCTTCTTCATTGCCTTGAGCAGCTGCTTTCTCAAACCATTGCTTAGCTTTGTTAACATCTCTAGAAACCCCTTCGCCAATAAAATACATTACACCTAAATTATTCTGCGCATCGACATTTCCTTGTTCAGCAGCTTTAGTAAATAATTCAACTGCTTTAGCTGAATCTTTAGGAACGCCCTGCCCTTCAGCATACATTAACCCAAGGTTAAATTGAGCAGCTGCATGACCTTGTTCTGCTGCTCGATAAAACCATGCAGCAGCAGACTCTAGATCATAATCAAGAATTTTCCCAGATGCATCTCTTGAGATTGCATGCCCTGTATAAAACAGGGTACCTAGACTATTTTGTGCTTCCGCATCACCTGCACTTGCATCTTCACGTAACTTTTGAAACTGTTCATCTGGCGATAATGAGCTATCACTCTGAGGCAGTATTTTCTTGAGAAGATCTGCTTTCTCATCAGCTGACAAACTTTCTTGAAGTACGGAAGGTAATTCAGTAATACTTGTTACTTCATCCATTAACTTCATCGAAGAACTACCAGCACTGCCTTTATTGGTTGCTGATTCATCACTACAACTTGACAGTAACGCAATAAACAATGTACTAACCAAGCTATAAATAAATAATTTAGAAAAAATGTTCACAATCGATCTTTACCTGTTGTTCAAAAGTTAATAAAGCCCAAGCCCTATTATAAACCTATCAGTCATAGAAACTGAGAGCTATCCAATGCTATTTTCAATTATCGAGCACCTGCTTGTGCAAGCAAATCAATAACACCTTTGTGATTATATCGTTTTGCCAGTAATAATGCTGTTGCGCCATTCTCTGCTTCAGCATTAATATTTGCCCCACTTGCGATTAATGTCCTTGTGATCCCTTGATGACCATTTTGGGCAGCAAGCATTAATGCCGTAACACCATTTTCAGCTCTACTATTAATATCAGCTTTGGCTTTAATAAGCTGATGAAGGATAATTTGGAATCCATTCTGGGCAGCTAACATAACAGCCGTTAAACCTTTTTTGGATGCTGCATTCACATTTGCACCAGCATCAATTAAGATTGGTAAAATTTCTATTCGGTCCTTATATGAAGCAAGCAGTAAGGGTGTCATGCCTTCTTCATTTTCTGCATTAATCTCTGCTTTTGCATCCAATAGCACACGCATTACTTGCTCACGATCATCTTCTGCAGCATGCATTAATGCGGTATAGCCCTTCTCATCCCTGACTTCGATATTGACACCGTGGTCTAAAAAGAACCGAACAATTTTATCGTGACCATTTTTTGCTGCAATCAGATAAGCGCGTTGTATAGTTTCTTGTTCAGGTTGGTTTCCATTTTCTGAAAAAAACGTTTTGATACGGCTAAAATTGCCACGTGATGCCCAACTCACCAACTCATCGCTTTCGTTACTAGATGCCCAGGCAGGATTTAATCCTAAAAAAAGTAATAGAATTATCAATAAAAACATCTGGATTAACTTAATAGTACTGATCATTCACTTCCTCCTCACTGATTCTCTTCTTATTAATCTTAATTTTCCCTAATCTCAAATATTCGCTGATATTCCTTGATCGCAAAACGATCGGTCATGCCTGCTATGTAATCCGCGATAACTTGATGACCATAGTCAGAAAATTTTTGCTGATATTCGGTAGGTAAAAGCCGAATATTCTTACTAAACGCATCAAAAAGCCGAGTAATCGTATGTTGTGCCTTATTACTCATTCGTATCACCTGAAAATGTTTATAAAGATTTTCTCTTAAGAAAGACTTCAATTCTTGCTGTTCTGTGTTCATTTTTTCGCTAAACGCAATTAAGGACGGTGCAGTACGAACTGCCTCTGCGTTAACTAATTCGATCGAGGTAATATTTTGTTTACTTTGCAACATTAAATCGGTTGCTAAGCTATTAATCATACCGCGCACCGTTTCATGAATGAGTCGTCTACCTGTTACATCTGGATATTTCTTTTGAACTTCATGGAGATGCCGAGCGAAAATATCAATTTCCTGTAGTTGAGGTAAAGTAATCAGACCCGACCGCAAACCATCATCGACATCATGATTGTTATAGGCCACTTCATCAGCCAGATTTGTAAGTTGCGCTTCGAGCGAAGGTCGTTGTTTTAAAATAAATCGCTCCCCTACTTGACCTAACTTTTGCGCATTCTTGATCGATGCATGTTTTAAGATGCCTTCTCGAGTCTCAAAACAGAGATTCAACCCATTAAACGCAGCGTAACGCTCTTCCAACAAATCAACTACTCTAAGTGACTGAAGATTATGCTCGAACCCCCCATATTCCCGCATACATTGATTAAGCGCTTCTTGCCCCGCATGACCAAATGGCGTGTGACCTAAATCGTGGGCTAATGCAATGGCTTCAACTAAATCTTCATTCAGCTTTAAACTGCGAGCAATCGAACGTCCAATTTGAGCAACTTCTAGACTATGCGTCAGTCTAGTTCGAAATAGATCGCCTTCATGATTAACGAATACCTGGGTTTTATATTCCAATCGACGAAATGCGGTTGAATGAATAATTCGATCGCGATCACGCTGGAACTCACTACGCCCTACTGGTGGATCTTCTTTAAATAAACGTCCTCGAGAATGATGAAACGATATAGCGTAAGGTGCTAACTCAGCCATTTGCTCCGCAAGCAGTCATGGTTTCAATGACGAGTGATTCAGGAATATTATCAAAAATAGCAGCTTTTCCGATTTGATTGAGCAGAATAAATCGCATTTTTCCACCTTCTACCTTTTTATCTAATTTCATCAAATCAAGGTATTGATTAGGAGAAATGGCAGGGAGGGAAACAGGCAAGTCTGCCAATTGAAAAAGCTTCTTAATGCGAACTATTTCCGTTTCTTTAATCAAACCTTTACGCTTTGATAATTCAGCCGCAACGAGAGTTCCCGCTGCAACCGCTTCTCCATGAAGCCATTGCCCATAACCCATAGCATTCTCAATGGCGTGACCAAAGGTATGTCCTAGATTCAATAAAGAACGCACTCCGCTTTCAAATTCATCTGCTGCAACGATTTCAGCCTTTATTTCACAGCTTCGGCAAATGGCTTTATTTAGAACGGTCAAATCACGGGCAACCAGCTTGTTCATATTTTCTTCAAGCCAGCTAAAAAAAGCGTCGTCCCAAATTAATCCATATTTAATAACCTCTGCAATACCCGATCGAAATTCTCGATCAGGTAAAGTGGAAAGGGTTGCACTATCCGCGAGCACCAGTAAAGGCTGATAAAACGCACCAATCATGTTTTTCCCCAATGGATGATTGATTCCAGTTTTACCCCCTACCGAGGAATCCACTTGCGCCAAAAGGGTTGTTGGAACTTGTATAAAGGGAATCCCACGCAAATAAGTCGCTGCAGCAAACCCAGTCAAATCACCGATGACCCCACCACCAAGGGCGATTAAAGTTGTTTTACGCTCACAATTTTGCTTCAATAGCGCATCATAAATTAAATTAAGTGTTTTCCAGTCTTTGTAATGTTCTCCATCCGGTAAAATAATGGTGACGGTACTAACTTGGTTTCGCTCAAACGCAGATTGAAATTTCTGAAGATAAAAAGGCGCAACGGTTTCATTGGTTACGATCGCCACACGCTTTTGCTTCAAATAAGGCAATATGCGCTCGACCTGCTCCAAGATTCCATTACCAATATAGATTGGGTATGACCGATCCAATTGTGGAGATAAAAGTTGAACTTTAACCGATTCAACGTTTCCCATAACATCGTTTGGCACCATGATTTGTCCTAGCTATAACCTGCTTTCGTTTACATGCTCTAAAGATTCCATCTTTTGTTGTTTCATCTCAAACATTCGCAGCTTACGAATCAGTTTATAGACAAGCGATCTTATGCCTTGTTTTCCGCTATCAATAATGATATCCGCGGTATTGCGATAAAGTGCATCGCGTTGCTCTAACAATTCAGTCAACCGAGCATATTGATTTTCAGTTTGCAATAATGGCCTATTTTTATCGGTACGAGTCCTTCGTAATAACTCATCAACCGATGCACATAAATAAACTACAATTCCATTTTGTTTTAATAACTGACGGTTTTCTTCACTGAGAATAACCCCGCCACCGGTTGCCAGAATAATGTTATCGAGTTTCACCAAATCGTGAAGCACTTCCGTTTCACGTTTCCGAAATCCTGCTTCTCCTTCAATTTCAAAAATCAAAGGGATCTTCACACCCGTCCTCAATTGAATTTCATGATCGGAATCGACGAAAACTTTACTCAGATAATTTGCAAGCGATTTACCAATCGTGGTTTTTCCTGCTCCCATCATGCCAATTAAAAAAATATTTTTTTCAAATGACCGTGTCTCAATATTTTTTTTTGTGAGCGTTTTAGAAAAATGCATTTAAATGGGCAAGTAATCAAAAAGATGGGTGAAGAGAAACGATAGCATCATGAATGAAAGGGCTTCAGAACTTCTTTTGAGTAAGCAAAAATGAGGGTAAATAGCAGTGATAAGCAAAAATTTTTATTAAAAATAATTCGAGCGGCTTTAGGATTAACCCCACCGTCTATAAGTATACTATATTATTTCTAAGGATTAAGCCGAATCGGACTCGGCACGCGTTTAAAACAATATAGAAAATCAAACAACCTTTCTTACCCCCATACGCACTATGGGCTTCTATCAAGTGTTCTGCCAAGTTAGTTCTCTTCAAAATTCCTTAGGCGGTATAATAGCAAATTAAGAAAAGCGAAAGTTAAGTTGATTATTTCTATGGATAACACCCTTTTTCAGAGAACGCCTATTCTGGACGGCGGCGACCCCGAAGCAAAACGTGAAGAGATACGTCGTTACTTTCATACGACCCTTGATCGGTACGAATCACTGTTTGAAACGTTAGCAAGCGATGAAGCGTACTACATCAAACCAATCACGCTACGTCATCCGCTTATATTCTATTTGGGACATACGGCGACTTTTTTCACGAATAAGCTAATTCTGGCGCAAGCAATCACGAATCGAATTAACCCCAAACTAGAGTCTATGTTTGCAGTGGGTGTCGATGAAATGAGTTGGGATGATTTAGATACGACCCATTATGATTGGCCAAAGGTCGATGAAGTCCGCACTTACCGTCGAATAATGCGGGAAATGGTCGATCGTCTCATCACCGAGCTACCAATAACATTGCCCATTGGGTGGGATAGTCCTTGGTGGACCATCATAATGGGTATCGAACACGAGCGTATTCACCTTGAAACCTCATCAGTTTTGATTCGCCAACATGCCCTAAAATTTGTTAAGCCTCACCCTAATTGGCAACCA
>CAZIDT010000047.1:0-8045 GCA_964537855.1 uncultured Nitrosomonas sp. | reverse complement strand
ATAATACGAAACTTACCCCCAAAGGGTACAGCAGGCTTAGCACGCCAATCAGTCATATTATGCAAACGACTGCCACGGCCACCTGCCAAAATTAACGCAAGGGTATTTCGTGTCGCCATACAACATTCCCCCGATAAAAAAGTTTACTTTCTACTCTTTAATAACTAACCATTTGATCTAGAGATCAAAGAACTCATCTTTGAAATCTAAATTCAGGTATCGCTTTCCGATCTCCATACGCTGATTTAAACTGTAGTTGTCCATCAAATGGTTTATTCTATTGTTCCATCTTACTTGATCCCTAATAGCATTACTAGCCATGAAATCAAAGCAGCTATCAATCATTTCTGATCCCTTACAGCATGAGCTACTTACAGCCCGGCTTCATGATCCCTTTGCTTATTTAGGCGCACATCAAGTTGCCAATGAAACCATTGTAAGAACATTCCTACCGCAAGCAAGTCAAGCTTGGCTACAAACTGAAACAGGTTTCGTAGAGATGACTTGCAGTCATGCAGACGGGCTTTTTGAATGGCATGGCAAGGATTCGATTCCAAGATTCTATCTGCTAAAAATAAATAAAAAAGGCGATACGGTCCCAGAAAACTTCTATGAGTTTTATGATCCTTATTCATTTCCACTGCAAATTTCTGATTTAGACTTGTATTTATTCAATGAGGGTAAGCTCCACCAAACCTACCGAATGCTAGGCGCGCATCACTCAATGATTAACGGCATTACAGGAATCCGCTTTTCAGTCTGGGCACCCAATGCCGAACGAGTAAGTGTCGTAGGAGATCATAACAGCTGGGATGGACGCGTGCATCCAATGGCCGTCCATCATCAAAGTGGCGTATGGGAATTATTTATACCAGGATTTCCAGAGCATACAATTTACAAATATGAAATTCGTAATCGCCATACAGGCGAGATATTATTAAAAACTGATCCTTATGCAAATTTCCATGAAGTTCGACCGAACAATGCGAGCTATACGCCAACTTACCCAAGTTTCACATGGAGTGACGATGCATGGATGAATCAAAGAAAGTGCTGGGATTGGCTTCATGCTCCGCTCAATCTGTATGAGATTCATGTGGGGTCATGGAAACGCCACCCTGATGGCACATTCTTAAACTATCGAGAGTTAGCACACCATTTAATTCCTTATTTACTTGAAATGGGCTATACCCATGTCGAGTTAATGCCTATTTCCGAACATCCACTTGATGAATCCTGGGGTTATCAAACAACTGGCTACTTTGCGGTGTCAAGCCGCTATGGTTCGCCAGAGGATTTCAAATTTTTTATTAACGCTTGCCATCAAGCAAACATTGGCGTCATCCTTGATTGGGTTCCTGCGCACTTTCCGCAAGATAGTTTCTCGTTAGCGCGGTTTGATGGTACTGCGCTTTATGAACATGAAGATCCTCGACTCGGATTTCATCACGACTGGGGTACTTTTATCTTTAATTATGGTCGCAATGAAGTTAAATCGTTTTTACTATCCAGCGCACATTACTGGTTAAACAATTTTCATCTCGATGGATTACGAGTAGACGCCGTGGCCTCAATGCTTTATCTTGATTACTCACGCAAGCACGGTGAATGGCTACCGAATAAATATGGTGGTCGTGAAAATCTCGATGCAATCGATTTCCTACGCGAACTCAACATCATGGTTCATGATGCATTCCCAGGCGCACTTACATTTGCAGAAGAATCAACTGCGTGGCCTGCTGTTTCACGCCCAACTTATGTAGGAGGACTCGGTTTCTCGATGAAGTGGAATATGGGTTGGATGAATGATACGTTGGGCTACATTCGGCACGATCCGATTTATCGACGATATCATCACAATCAGCTTACCTTTAATCAGCTCTATGCTTATTCTGAGAACTTCGTACTCCCCCTCTCTCACGATGAAGTTGTCCATGGAAAAGGGTCTTTATTAGGTAAAATGCCGGGTGATGCTTGGCAAAAATTTGCGAATTTAAGACTATTATTGACCTACCAAATGACTTGTCCAGGAAAAAAACTAAACTTCATGGGCAATGAATTTGCGCAAGCTCGAGAATGGCAAGTCAATCAACAACTCGACTGGAATCTGCTCGATTATAAACTACATCGCGGCGTACAATTAGCCATCCATGACTTGAATCATTTATACCTTAAAACACCCGCACTACACGAATTTGATTTTGAACAAGATGGTTTTTGCTGGGTGGACTGTAATGACGCTGATCAATCAGTTATCAGCTATTTACGTTATGCGCGCGATGGATCGTTTAGGCTAATTGTGCTGAATTTTACGCCCGTTCCACGGGAAAATTATCGTATCGGCGTACCGTCGCGGGGTATTTATCAGGAAGTTTTCAATAGCGATTCAACCTACTACGGCGGTGGAAATATCGGTAACCCTGAACAAATCTTTTCTATTGGAGAACCGTGGTTAGAATATCAAGATTCCGTGGTTATCACATTACCTCCTTTAGCTGGAATAATTTTGGCACTTACTCCCGCTTGATTATCGTTACCTTGACAGAACCAAGCTATTTAAATTGACACGCTTTTAAACAGATATCTACTTTAAACTTTTTCCTCAACCACCATATAATAAAAGTGTCGCATACTCATTATAGGACTGACTGTTAACATGACTCCGCAAGCAAATGCGATTGATTTTGAAGATTACGAATTACTGCAAGATGAAATTTGCGCACAAAGAATCGTTGCAGCCAAAGCAGCGCTAGGAAAGAAGGCTGTTATTCTGGCACATCATTATCAACGCGCAGATGTTTACTGTCATGCCGATTTAACCGGCGACTCACTCAAACTTTCCTACTTAGCTGCCCAAACCGATGCAGATTACTTAGTATTTTGTGGCGTACACTTTATGGCAGAAGTAGCAGATATTCTCTCGAGCCCGCAACAAATCGTGATCTTGCCTGATCTTTCAGCTGGTTGTTCAATGGCCGATATGGCAAACCTCACCAAAGTAGAACGAGCCTGGCGTGAGCTTTCAGAAGTTCTTAACCCTGATGAGAAAATCACACCGGTAACTTATATCAATTCCAGTGCTGATTTAAAAGCTTTCTGCGCTGAACATGGCGGCATTGTTTGCACTTCCAGTAATGCAACTAAGATTTTGCAATGGTCCTTCGAGCAACGTGAAAAGGTTCTGTTCTTCCCAGATCAACACTTGGGACGTTGGAGTGGCTATAAAATGAATATACCCCTGGACGAGATGGTGGTATGGGATTTTGACGAACCAATGGGAGGGCTATCAGAAGCGCAAATTAACAAAGCTAAAATTTTACTATGGAAGGGACATTGCTCGGTTCATCAAATGTTTCAACCACAGCATATCATCCGATTCCGCAACCAATATCCAGACGGTATCGTAATCTCACACCCTGAATGTAGTTTTGAAGTCTGTAAAGCTTCAGATTATGTCGGTTCAACAGAATACATCATCAACACCATTCGTGATTCAGCACCTGGAACGAGATGGTTAGTGGGTACGGAATTAAATCTGGTAGGAAGGATTGCCGAAGAATTTAAGGCCCAGGGAAAAATCGTGCAGTTCATGTCCCCGATGGTTTGCATGTGTTCAACCATGGCTCGGATTGATCCGCAGCACCTCGCTTGGTCACTAGAGAATCTGGTAGCTGGAAAAATCGTAAACCAAATCAAAGTGCCAGATCAAGAAGCACAATTAGCCAAACTTGCACTTGAAAGAATGTTAACGATCTCTAAATAGTAAGAGAGTATTATCCTTGAGATACTGTGCTTTGTGCTCTGGAAAACTCATTAATTAAATCAATTTATGACTAATACCCTACACATCGCAACGTATAATATTCACAAAGGGTTCTCCTTCTTTAATCAACGCATTGTCTTACACGAGATGCGAGATAAACTAAGAGCATTAGGCACAGATATCATTTTTCTTCAAGAAGTGGTGGGAGCACATCACAAACATGCTATGCGCTTCAACAATTGGCCCTCTAATCCCCAGTATGAATTCCTAGCCGACTCTGTGTGGCAAGACTTTGCTTACGGTAAGAATGCTGTTTACGATGATGGGCACCATGGCAATGCCATTCTCAGTAGATTCCCCATCATCCGCTGGGAAAATATCGATATTTCTGCTCATCGTTTTGAACAGCGTGGTTTACTACACTGTGAAATTGATATTCCATCGTGGCCAGAACCACTCCACTGTATTTGTGTGCATTTAGGCTTATTCAAACGTGGTCAAACGATGCAACTTCGTGCCATTGAAAAGCGATTGATCGAAATCATACCTCCGACAGCGCCACTCGTCATTGCAGGTGATTTTAATGATTGGCACGGATCTGCAAAACGTATCCTGACAGAATCTTTAAAACTAGCAGAAGTCTTTGAACAAGCCCATGGCAGAGCCGCGCGGAGTTTTCCCTCGCTATTTCCGCTATTGCGCCTAGACCGTATCTACGTCAGGGGCTTTCAAATAAAAAATGCCGTCGTTCACCAAAGCCCAACTTGGGCCAGAATATCCGATCACGCGGCACTCACTGCAAATATTGTTCGCCGATGAACAATCCTGATTTTATTGATCACAATAAAATCATATTACTCAACAATGGCTCTCAGTATTTCCCCGCTTTAGAATCCGCTATTGAGCAAGCCCAATACGAAATCCATCTACAAACCTACATTTTTAAGTACGATACTACTGGAGCCAGCATATCGGAAGCACTAATTCGAGCAGCCAAACGTGGTGTGGCTGTCCATTTACTCATGGATGGGTTTGGATCACTTGATTTTCCCGACAAAATTACACAGAAATTAATCGCGGCAGGAATTCAAGTACTCATCTACCGTAAGGAGCTGTTTATCTTTAGGTTCCAAAAGCATCGTTTACGGCGTATGCATCGCAAACTGGTAGTAATCGATGCTCAAATTGCCTTTATTGGCGGTATCAATATCATCGATGATCACGATCCTAAAACAAATCAACCATTACCCCGTTTTGATCATGCAGTCAGAATAGAAGGTCCGCTGTTAGCCAAGATTTATCCAGTTGCAAAACGATTATGGATACTTGTTGCATGGGCTCACTTCAAAAAACGCTGGATCAAACAATCGGAATTAAAACCTCAATTCCAATCAAATGGTACTCAGCGCGCAGCACTGGTTATTCGCGATAATATTCGCCATCGCCGTGATATCGAGCATGCTTATTTAAAAGCCATTGCTACCGCAGAACAAGAAATCATTATCGCTAACGCCTATTTCTTGCCAGGAAGAAATTTTAGAAAGGCACTAATTAATGCAGCCCGACGCGGTGTCAGGGTTATATTATTGCTCCAAGGAAAAATTGAATACCGTATTCAGCATTACGCGTCACGTGCACTATACGGAAACTTACTTGAGGCTGGCATTAAAATCTACGAATATCACAAGAGTTATTTACACACCAAAGTAGCGGTCATCGACAAATACTGGTCGACTGTCGGTTCATCCAATATCGATCCTTTTAGTTTGCTGCTAGCGCGTGAAGCCAATATCATCGTTACCGATCACGAATTCTCTTTAGCGCTACGCGCTAACTTACAACAAGCGCTAGACGAATCCAATCTTGTTTCTACACGCTATTGGAAAAAACGTGCCTGGTTAGACCGTCTACTAAACTGGATTAGCTATTACACACTAAGATTTTTACAAGGAACGCTCGGTTACGGACAAAAAAGTACGCGTATTTGAGCGCGGGAAAATTATTGTTCCTGAATCGATGATGAAGCTGTTAACACACCTAGAATCGGTATATCGATACGACCGATTAGCGGCAGCTTGATCGCGAAGGGATTTGGGTCAATGCCAAATGTCAACCCCAAGATATTGAGTTCAAATCCTTCAACCTGGCTCACAGTCACGCCAAGCAACCCAAACATTGACCACTGCCATCCATGGCCACTAGGGGCCGTCCCTACCCACGCATTTCCTAGGAAATCTTTGCCAATTGCTGTTGGTGGTAAATCTAGACCCAGCTCAGGCACAGCACGTGAGATCCAAGCAGTGAATGTGTTTGAATTCGGACCAGGCCATATCCAATACTCTCGATCATAGGGATACTGGCTTGCCGCTTGTTCAATCCGTTCAATCAACGCATCGACTCCTTCTCCCCTTTTTTCAATGAGCAAATCAGGCATGCTGCCAAACCAACGACGATCCGGTATTTGCTGATGAACTGCAACGACCGATCCACCTCGCCTTAAATACCAACCGATTACCTCATAAACGGTATAAGCATTAGCATTGGATGGTTTAACCGCAATCCAGGTATGAACCCCAAAATACCCACGCCAGCCATAAGCACGGGCACCATAAACCTGAATTAATGCTTCCGGTGTTTGTAAAGGATTTGGAGCCAATCCAACGGACTCACGACTCGCCGTACGCCAACTCGCATTGACGTGTTCAGTCAGATAGTGCGTGAGTAAAAGTATGACTAATACTAACAACAGAATAGGTTTAAACACTTGTCAGCACGACTTGTGATTAAATCAATTCGATTAACAACAAATTATCCTCAACTAATCAGGATTATCTTGATGAAACCAGGATCGAGGCACGACTTACGACTTCAGCCTGATAAGGATGGGTCACTTTTTTATAGCGACCTCTGATTTTTTCCACATAGTTCAGCGTTTCCCGATAAGGCGGTACACCTCGGTATTTCTCAACAGCACCTTCTCCCGCATTATAGGCAGCGACTGCAAGCGTTACATCACCTTTGAAAAAAGCTAACAGCCAGCGCAAGTAAGCCATCCCACCCTTGATATTTTCTTCTGGATCAAATGTATTCTTTACTTGAAAACGTTGTGCTGTTTCTGGTATCAATTGCATCAACCCTTGTGCATTCTTGGGAGAAACTGCTTTAACCTTAAATGCGGACTCAATCGAAATGAGTGCTAACACCAATTTAGGATCCAATTGATAGTGCGGTGCTAGTTTATGAACCAAATGAAGCACTGGACCCTCAGGATAGGTGTAATCACTATCCTCTTCATCATTGAATAATTCAAGGTTTGGAACTAAGCATGCAGGGAGTGAAACTGGCAACATGGCCGGGGTATACTGAATCATTTTCTGCGCATATTGATGTCCCTGTTCTGCGGCCATCTCAAATAATTGTGCGGCAAGACTATCATCACGTTCTACACCACGCCCGTTTGCGTACATCCAGCCGAGTGCAAATTGCGCATCTGCTGACCCTAGTCGTGCTGCCTCACAATATAACTCTGCTGCTTTAGTTTTATCTTCGGGAAAACCTTCGGCATGTTCATACTTAACCGCTAGCGCAAATAACGCACTCGGATCCTTGTCGATAACCGGCAAATCACCTAAAAACAGCTCTGATGAATTCTGACTGGCAGAAGCAGCGGTAACAACCAATGACAAAATAGTGAGTATTATTAGTTTTCGCATAAAAAATATCTTTCTGACAAATTCCCAATAAAGGCCTACACAGTTGAACTTAATCGAAAGAATTCGACCGCATTCTTGATATTAAAAAATGAGAAATACCAAAAATCCAATGCGAACGAATGTTTATTTTACTGCGTCGGCTACTAAACAGCAAAACCTAAGCTGTTTGGTCTTGTTACTAATACTTTCCTTGTCATTACTGAAGCAGCTATTGTGCCAGAGATAATGAGCCCTTTTAAATCAAAGAGATAACAGTACAACCGTGAGTCGATTCGAAAACAATGACAAATTTTCCGACACTTGCTTTATGTTAAAGCTAACCACACAAGATTTGTCATTAAACGACAGATGAGCTGGAATATCGCTGTGAAAAATCACAGCTACTAGAAATTGTTAAGTTTTACTACCTTCCTTATCATTGGCTTCACTCGGCCAGATAGTAAATGGAAAAGGACGCTGCTCCTTATTAAAGGTTAAATACAAAACAATCTGATATACATAGGCTGCAAGATATTTTCCTAATCGGAGCAAATGAGTATTTGTCTTGCCCGTCACCAGTATAGAAACAT
>CAZIDT010000046.1:6679-8096 GCA_964537855.1 uncultured Nitrosomonas sp. | reverse complement strand
ATCATGATAATCATGACTGCAATAATCTTGGTGTCAATTAATCCCTGGTTAGCATTAGTTACATTATTGCCCTTGCCATTTATTGCGTGGTTGATTCATTTAGTTCGAGACAGGCTGCGCACCGGTTTTGAAAAAGTTGATCGGGTTTGGGCAGATGTAAACAATGTGCTTGCAGATACTATACCGGGTATTCGGGTGGTAAAGGCGTTTGCCCAAGAGGAGCGTGAGGTAAAACGCTTCTACGAAGCCAATCAGCGCAATTTAGAAATTAATGATCGGGTAAATAAGGTTTGGTCATTATTTACGCCAACTGTAACATTATTGACCGAGATTGGATTACTGATTGTCTGGATTTTTGGTATTTGGCAAGTAACCGAGAATCAAATTACGGTAGGGGTGTTGACAGCATTCCTAGCCTACATCGGACGTTTTTACTTACGCCTGGATTCAATGAGTCGAATAGTTTCAGTAACCCAAAAAGCTGCAGCAGGCACTAAGCGTATTTTTGAAATATTAGACCAGGTATCGCGTGTGCCTGAACCCGTTAAACCTATTCACCTCCCAGTTATCCATGGTCAAATTGAGTTACAGCATGTAGGTTTTCGCTATGGCGCGAGGCGTATAACTGAAGATATTAATCTCATCATCGAGCCGGGGGAAATGATTGGTCTGGTTGGTCACAGTGGATCGGGGAAAAGCACGCTCATTAATTTGATTTGTCGTTTTTATGATGTAACGGAAGGTGCGATCCTACTTGATGGCATTGATATCCGATCATTACCTATCGCTGAATATCGAAAACATATTGGGTTAGTTTTACAAGAGCCATTTTTATTTTTTGGTACGATTGCAGAAAATATTGCTTATGGAAACCCACATGCAACACGTCAAGAAATTGTTGCTGCTGCAAGAGCGGCACATGCCCATGAGTTTATTCTCAAGCAGCCGCATGGCTACGATTCACTTGTGGGAGAACGAGGGCAAGCACTTTCAGGAGGGGAACGTCAACGGATTTCAATTGCGCGAGCATTGCTCATTAATCCGAAAATATTGATTCTCGATGAAGCCACTTCTTCGGTTGATAGTAAAACAGAACAAGAAATTCAAGCTGCCCTGGATAATTTAGTCAAAGGACGAACTACGATCGCAATAGCGCATCGTCTATCGACGCTACGTCAGGCTAACCGCCTCATTGTGCTTGATCGTGGGAAAATAATTGAAACAGGAAATCATGCGGTATTAATGGCAAAGCAAGGTTTTTATTTTCAACTCTATCAGTCACAAACAAGTAATACAGCAGCTGATTTTGCTTCCACTAATTCCGATTGTGAACCCAATCAACTCGAAGAACGGATATGAATGACTCAGCGTTTAAGCTAAACCGTGATTCGCAAGGTAAGCTGATACTATCGGATGA
>CAZIDT010000046.1:0-6579 GCA_964537855.1 uncultured Nitrosomonas sp. | reverse complement strand
TTTCATGCATTCTAAATATACGAACCATCAATTCGACCTTAAATTTCTTGAAATAATACATTTAAACGGCCCCAATCGGTGGACCTATTACCCAGTTTTAGAAGCGTTGGTTGATATCGACGCACTCGAAGATTACCCTTCTAACACGATTCCTGGTTTTTATGAGCGACTCGTGGCTTGGCTTCCTTCCTTAATCGAGCATCGATGTAGCTATGGAGAACGCGGAGGATTCTTACGGCGCGTACAGGAAGGGACGTGGCCATGCCATGTTCTTGAGCATGTCACATTAGAGCTACAAAACCTTGCAGGTATGAAAGGGGGATTTGGACGCGCGCGTGAGACTTCTGAGCGGGGTGTCTATTGGGTTGTGGTTAGCGCTTGGCACGCAGAGATTACCAAACAAGCATTGCATGCAGCGCGTGAGTTGATTCTTACAGCGATGGGATTTACTCCCAATCAGTTGGATTACGATGTTCAGGCAGCAGTAAGTCGATTACGAGATATGGTGGATTCCTTATGGTTAGGACCCTCAACAGCTTGTATTGTCGATGCTGCAGCAGAGCGTAATATTCCCGCAATACGCTTGCTTGCTAAAGGAAATCTCGTTCAGTTAGGCCATGGATCGAATAGTCGACATATCTGGACTGCAGAAACAGACCGAACACCTGCTATCGCAGAAACTATCTCACGCGATAAAGAACTGACTAAAAGTTTGTTGCGTGCATGTGGCATCCCTGTTCCAGAAGGTCGTGTTGCGCATAGCGCTGAAGATGCTTGGCAAGTAGCACAAGACATCGGCTTGCCTGTTGTTATCAAACCTTGTGATGGGAATCATGGACGAGGCGTATTTATCGAGCTGGAGCAACGCGATGAAATTGAATCGGCCTATTCAATAGCATTGGAAGAAGGTAGCGGTGTATTGGTTGAACGATTTGTGCCAGGATTTGAGCATCGATTGCTCGTCGTAAATGGCAAGCTCATCGCTGCTACTCGAGGAGATACAGTTTCTGTTATAGGCGATGGAATTTCTTCTATTACGCAGTTAATCGAGCAGCAAATTAATTCGGACCCGAGGCGCGGAACAAGTGAAGATCACCCACTTAATCTCATTCGATTGGATAGTGCTGCGAAATTGGAAATTGCGCGTCAAGGTTATACTGGCGACTCGATAGTGCCTGTTAATACACGAGTACTCATTCAACGAAATGGTAACCATGCATTTGATGTCACGGACGAGATCCACCCAAGTGTTGCTAAGCTAGCCACCTTGGCGGCGCGGGTAATTGGATTGGATATCGCGGGTATCGATCTGGTCACTCAGGATATTTCTAAGCCATTGGTTGAACAATCGGGTGCAATCGTTGAAGTCAATGCTGGCCCCAGTCTATTGATGCATATCAAACCGGCAGTAGGCAAGCCCCGTCCTGTAGGTAAAGCGATCGTTGAACATCTTTTTCCAGAAAAAAATAACGGTCGCATTCCCGTTATCGGGATTACCGGAAGCTATGGAAAAACAACCGTAGCTCATTTATTAACTAAGCTCGTCAGTTTGTCTGGAAAACAAGTCGGCTTGGCATCGAGCAAAGGATTGTTCGTTGGGGATAAGCAAGTTGACAAGAAAGATTCAGCAAATTGGTCAGCAGCAAATCGTGTTCTGATGAATCGAACGGTTGATGTCGCGATTCTGGAAAATGGATTTAATGGCATTTTAAGAGAAGGCTTGGCGTATGATAGCTGCCATGTAGGAATTATTACGAATATTGATCCAGATATACACCTGGGCTGCTATGGGATCGAAACTTATGAACAAGTCCATGCAGTAATGCGAACTCAAGTCGATGTTGTAACACCAACTGCTGCTGCAGTCGATGATGTCATCAAAGAGATTACCCTACCTACTGGTGCAGCAATTCTCAATGCTAGAGACCCGATGCTGATATCCATGTCGCAACTCTGTCACGGTGAAGTCATTTATTTTAGTATCGATCCAGATTTGCCCATTATTGAAGAACATCGAAAACAAGGCTCGGGTGGTATTGCTGCAAAACGGGCAGTTTTAGTGCGTAATGGAAGCATCGTGCTAGTTGATGGCGTACATGAAACTATTCTGACGCACTTAGCTGAATTAATTCCTGACTTTGGGAAAGCATATCTGGGAGTAGAAATCGAGAATATTCTTGCAGCGATTGGCGCTGCTTGGGCCCTCGGTTTATTGCCTGATTTGATGCAAGTAGGGATTGAAACATTGGGAGCTAATCAGATTCATCAAGAAATAGTAGAAAATTAGGGAATCAGTATGGAATTAGGACAAATTCGAGTATTACGTGGCCCCAATCTGTGGAGTAAACATTCTTCGATTGAAGCGATATTATTACCAACTGAAGGCGCTTGCTTCATTGACGATATTCCTGGCTTTGAGTCACGGCTCCATGAACGGTTTCCCGAACTTGCGTTATGGCATCCAACTCGCAAATATGACGTTAAAACCATCGCTCACATCCTTGAATTTGTGGCACTAGGTTTGCAGTCACAAATTGGATGCCCCGTTACATTTGGACAGACGCTTTTGTTACCCGATCAACGCGGTTATCGAGTCATCGTTGAATATAGTGAAGAAGCGGTAGGAAAACTTGCTCTTCAGTATGCCTATGATTTGTGCGTCGCTACTATCGAAAATCTTCCTTATGATTTGAGCCATGCTTTACAGCAAATGCAATCACTTTATGAGGATATTCGCTTGGGTCCCAGTACCAGGTCTATTGTCAAAGCAGCGATTGCCAGAGGAATTCCCTATCGTCGTTTGACGGATGGCAGTTTGGTGCAATTCGGTTGGGGAAGTAAACAAAGGCGAATTCAAGCGACTGAAAGTGATAGAACGAATGCAGTTGCTGAATCGATTGTTCAAGACAAGCAACTGACTAAAATGCTATTGCAAGCTGCCGGGATACCCGTGCCACTGGGACGTAGTGTTAATGATGCTGAGGATGCTTGGGCAGTAGCCTGTGAAATAGGTTTGCCAGTCGTCATTAAACCGAAGGATGGTAATCATGGGCGAGGTGTAGCTGTCAATCTGATGACGGAGCAGCAAGTCAGATTAGCCTACTCACTCGCGGCAGCGATCGAAGATGATGTAATAGTTGAACAATATATCACCGGCTCAGATTATCGTTTGTTGGTAGTGGGTGGGGAAGTGATTGCAGCAGCCAGGCGTGATCCCCCTCAGGTAATTGGGGATGGAATTCATACAATCAGTCAATTAGTTGAAAAAATCAACCAAGATCCCCTTCGAAGCGAAGGGCATACAAACCTGTTGACTAAGATTCATCTTGATCAAATCTCGTTAGATTATCTTGCTTCTCAAGGTTATTGTGCGGACTCAGTACCTGGAAAAGGGGTACGTATCATTTTGCGAAATAATGCTAATTTATCAACCGGCGGTACAGCAACAGACGTTACCGAAGACGTTCACCCTGAGATCGCAGCGACAGCAATTACTGCCGCAAAAATGACAGGGCTGGATATCTGTGGAATTGATTTAATCTGTGATTCGATTAATGTTCCTCTAGAAGTTCAGAAGGGAGCTATTATTGAAGTTAACGCAGCGCCAGGTTTGCGTATGCACTTACAACCTTCCTTTGGGAAGGGTCGTGCGGTCGGTGAAGCTATCATTGATTACATGTTTACTCCTGGCGAAGATGCACGTATTCCCATTGTGGCGGTTACAGGCACGAACGGTAAAACAACAACAGTTAGGCTTATCGCGAATATGCTTAGCCTTAATGGAATGCGAGTTGGGATGACTTGCACGGATGGGGCTTTCGTTGATGGCGACTGTATCGATACGGGTGATTGTAGCGGGCCTAAAAGTGCGAAAAATGTTTTGTTTCATCCAGAAGTGGATGCAGCAGTACTGGAAACAGCCCGAGGAGGAATGTTACGTGAAGGTCTCGGCTTTGATCGATGCAATGTAGCGGTTGTTACCAATATTGGTCGAGGTGACCATCTTGGTCTCTCTGATATCAATACTGCAGAAGAGGTTGCAGCGGTTAAGCGCATGGTTGTTGAAAATGTAACTCCTAAAAAGGGGTTCGCTGTACTCAACGCCGATGATTCACTCGTGGTGAAAATGGCTGATCATTGCTTGGGTTCTATTATTTACTTTACGCAGAATAGCCGCAATCCAGTCACGTTAATGCATCGCATCCAACAAAAACGAATTATTTACCTAGATAAACAATACATAGTTGCATCGAGTGCTGATACTGAGCAGCGTTTCGCATTGAGTGAGATTCCGCTAACAAAAAATGGTTTGATTGGATTCCAAATTCAGAATGTAATGGCTGCAATCGGAGCTGGATGGGCATTAGATATGGACTGGAATACTATCCGAGCCGGGTTGGAAAATTTTGTTAGCGATGCTCAAATGGTCCCTGGTCGCTTTAATTTTTTTAATTATCGAAATGCCACATTAATTGCTGATTATGGCCATAATCCTGATGCTATTGAGGCATTAGTAGATGCCATTGATAATCTACCTTCAAAAAAACGAACGATTGTAATGAGTGCTGCTGGCGACCGTCGCAATCAAGATATTCGATTACAAACCCAAATCTTGGGAGATGTGTTTGATGAGGTGGTACTTTATCAGGATCAGTGTCAGCGTGGGCGCGCAGATGGAGAGGTTATAGGATTATTGCGTGAAGGATTAGAAAATGCTAAGCGCGTTAGTAAGA
The DNA here is from genome assembly GCA_964537855.1 of uncultured Nitrosomonas sp. Taxonomy (GTDB): domain Bacteria; phylum Pseudomonadota; class Gammaproteobacteria; order Burkholderiales; family Nitrosomonadaceae; genus Nitrosomonas. The sequence goes on along the minus strand of CAZIDT010000046.1, from coordinate 1,846 downwards.
TAAGGGAAATTCACGGTGAATTTAAAGCAATCGATACGGCATTAACAAATCTTCAGGCCGGTGAATTATGTTTGATTTTGGTTGATCAAGTTGAACAATCACTAGAACACATTCATCAGCATGTCGAGTCCATGACCACCAAATTAATCTAAATCACTGATCGAAGCTGTACCCATAAAGACACTGTAAATCATTGTTATTGATGATAATATTTATATTTATAATAAATCGTTAATTTTTAGTGTCGAGTTATTAAATTTTTTCAGGCAACGAATGGCCTGTCACCGAGAAGGCAAATTAATGCAACACAATCCAGGCTTTTTAAAAATAGTGGAACAAGCAAGAGAACATGTTAAAGAATGTACTGCAACCGATGTTCACGAGAAGCTAGCTCGAGGCGATAATTTTTATCTGATCGACGTACGAGAAGATCATGAATATTGGGCTGATCATGCTGCTGGTGCTCGTCATCTAGGCAAAGGGATACTTGAACGCGACATCGAAACGGTCGTTCCTGATAAAAATGCTTTAATCGTATTGTATTGTGGTGGTGGCTACCGTTCAGTTCTTGCTGCTGATGTGTTGCAACAAATGGGCTATACAAATGTTATATCGATGGAAGGTGGAATCAGAGCCTGGCGAGATGCGGGTTACCCTCTCGAGAAACCAGTCAGATAGTGATCTTGAATGGTTTTCTGGATGCTCTAGTGTTACGGACTGCGGTTATGGTTAGTGTTTGATGGTATTAAAAGTACCATCAAAAATAACATTGATTTCTCTTACTGGGTATTAAATAGTGATTCTTTTATAAGGATTAACTATGGAAAAGCAGAATGCAATCAATCATGGGCGTAAGACAAACTCAAAAACGTTTTGCATCTTTCACGCTTTTCCTTTCTCATGGACGCCACATGTGTAGAACCACGGTGTCTAGGAATTGACTGTATTGCTCAAGCGCATGATGTTGCTATGGGTATTGAAACAATTCTTCAGTAGGTAAAACAATCTTGGTTTGATCGTAATTCTGAGAATATTGTTCCAGAACTAACTGCCCTACACAAAGATATTTTAATGCGCTTGGCTATAACATTCAGCTGATTTGGATGAGGTGGGCACTTTCGAAATACTATCGAAAAAAGATGAAGAAATTTCTGAAGCAAATACCCAGGGAGCTAAGAACGAATGGTTAATCGAGAGAGAAAAAGTTTAATCGTTTAGTAATTAGCAGAATTTGTCGTAATTAGCTTGGTTAATCACTAGCGAGGATAAATATGGATTTAAATCAAGCAATTGAGAAGCATGCAGAATGGAAAGTTAAATTCAGGACAGCGATTACCAAGCAAGAATCGCTCGATGCCGGAGTTATTTCAAAAGATAATTGCTGTGAGTTAGGTAAGTGGCTGCACGGGGTTGGTAGGGCCAAATTTAGTAATCTACCCAGCTTCTTGAAATGCGTATCGAATCATGCGAGGTTCCATGTAGAAGCTGGGAAAATAGCTCAAACTATTAATGCAAAAAAATACAAAGATGCAGAAGCGATGCTAAGTAATGGAACGCCCTATAGTTTGGCTTCTAATGAAGTGGGCACAGCAATCATGCAGCTTAAGAAAGATACACAGATATAAGCGGCTTTCTTTTCCCATCGGGTATAACCCCATACTTAAAATTCTGGGGTGTGTATGCTCCAATTTAATGTATACACACCCTATCCTAGAATTAATCGCAAAAACCGATAGCATCGCATCGAGCTAGGTTATCCAAAAAACAAAAAGAAATTGTCGGTAGGATAAAGGCTATTTATAGTTATTAAGCCAAGGCCTATTTTCGTCACGTGCTTCAGCAAGAG
>CAZIDT010000045.1:0-8253 GCA_964537855.1 uncultured Nitrosomonas sp. | reverse complement strand
ATACGTGGCGATTGGCTTTAGGGTTAAGCTATACACCTGAAGTACAGAAATGGACGATCAGAACAGGTTTTGCTTTTGATCAGACTCCCATACCCAACGCTGATTTCAGACCAGCACGCATTCCTGATAATGATCGATATTGGTTAACAGCGGGCTTCAGTTACCGAATATTATCTAATCTGACCATACATGGTGCTTATGCACATTTATTTATCCCAAATCCGACAATAAATAGCAAAAGCTTGACTGGAGATCGCTTGAGTGGCTTATATATTGCGCAAGTTGATATTGTTGGATTGCAGCTGGATTGGCGGTTCTAATGGCTATCCTGATGAGTGTTTGGCAAAATTCCTTTTTATTCCCAATTTGATTAAGTGCGGTGTGTTTTACACTGTTAGTTGTTTATTTCTATACTTATTTCAAACAATAGAGGAATTCAATCATGAAAAAGCAATTGATAATCTCAACGCTAATCTTTTTTCTCATCAATTTATTTTTCTTAAATGTTAATGCTGAAACATCAGTAAGAAAGAGTGTCGAGACTAGAAAAGTTGATCTTGATCATGAGCGTGAAAGTAATGCAAGAAATACAGAAATGAAACAGTATCTAAAAAGTAAAAGCTCACAAAAAGCAGAAAATCAAAAAAAACAAGATCCAGCGCATTTTGATGAGAGCAGGCATCGACAAGAACTAGAGCAGGCCTATAAAAAACAATGGGACGAGGTTGAAAAAGGTAGCGGTGATCCACGTCTTGTCATTGGGCGGTAAGCTAGTTGTTGTTCTATTACTAATCATTTATCGAACGATTCAGTTTTTATTCATGTATCTCCCTGTAGAGTGATGTTCATCGCAGATTTTTTTTCTGCCCTACGAATAAACTTTAGAGGAGAGATCACATGAGCACACAACTCAATCACCTTAGACTAGCTCATTTCGTTACAATGGCATTATTGAGCATAGTGCTAATTTCACCGCATACAGCCGAAGCGGGAAGAGGTCATCATCGGCACCATCATCATAAACACCACCATCATGACCATCATTTATATGATCATGGGGGCTATGGCGGTTATAGATATTACGGGAAACCTCGGTACAATAACTATCGCTATGTTGAACGTCATTACTATAGCCAACCTTATACCTATTATGCGCCTGCTTATGGTGGTTATTACTATGAAAGTGTTCCAGGATTTTACTTAGGGATCAATGCAGGAAATGGAAATTTTATGCTAGGCTATTGAGATAGTATCCAAACGTTTGGTGATTCTACCATTGAGCATTTATCTTGATTTACACGGTGAATGATGAAATTTCTACCCAATGTGTTGGTTGTGATGATGTTGGTGGTTGTGGTACCAGGAAAAAGTTTTACTCAGGCAAAGCTGATGAGTGAGTTAAGTCATGAGCAAGCCGAGATTTCGCAACACCAAGCGGTCACCATCGCACAACGCTATACACAGGGCCGCTTACTTTCTGTGCAACGAGCCGACGATCACTACCGTATTAAGATCCTTAATCACAAAGGAGCTGTTCATATAGTGACCATTAATGCAAAAAGTGGCGAAATTGATTTATCACAATAAAATAGCACTCAGTTTTTAAGTTACTTTTGACTACTTCATCATGCGCATTTTGATTATCGAAGATGAAATTAAATTGCAGAGACAAATACAACTCCAGCTTGAAGCACAGGGATTTGTAGTTGATACCTGCAGCAATGGCAAAGAGGGTCTGTATTTTGCAAGTGAATATCCTTTAGATGCTGCCATTATTGACATTGGTTTGCCTGATCTATCAGGGTTAGATGTCATTGCTGCATTGCGGAAACAAGGTAGTTTATTACCCATATTGATCTTAACAGCACGAAATAGCTGGCAAGAAAAAGTTAAAGGTTTGGAAATTGGAGCTGATGATTATTTAACTAAGCCTTTTCAGATGGAAGAATTATTGGCTAGACTTAAAGCATTGTTAAGGCGCGCAACTGCAATTCCAGATACGGAAATCAAAAGCGGTGCTATCTTGCTAGATATGGAAGCTCAAACTGTAAAATTAAATAATCAATTGGTGGATTTGACTGCTTTCGAATATCGGCTTTTAGAGCATCTAATGCGCCATCAGGGTGAAGTAATTTCAAAACAAGAGTTGACTGATTATCTTTATCCGCATGATGATGATCATGACAGTAATGTTCTGGAAGTCATGGTTGGTCGTTTAAGGCGTAAGCTTGATCCGGATGGTTCGCTTAATCCGATTGAAACCCTACGAGGGAGAGGTTATCGTTTTATTGCCATTGCTAAAAGTTCCTAATGGCTTCACTGAATCAACGCATTCTCGTTAGCGCATCCTTAGTGCTTATTCTATTTTTAGCAGGAACCGCTGTTACTCTGGAACAGGCGTTTCATGATAGTAGTAAGAAAGCTTTACAGGATAGGATGCTAGGTAAGCTCTATTTGTTGATGGGGGAGGCCGAAGTTAACGAAGCTGGGTTGTTTCAAATGCCAGCTGAAGTACCAGGATTAATTGAATTTGAACAATTGAATTCAGGGATTTATGCTTATGTTTCCGATCAATCGAATCGAATTATCTGGGAATCTAAATCATCGCTCAGTATTGAACTACCGATACCTAGGCATTTAGCCGAAGGTGATGAAGTATTTGAGCCGATTTTATTGACGCATATTCCTCATTTTCTTTATAGCTTTGGCGTGGCCTGGGAAACCGAAAGTGGCGGACATTATCCGTTTACCTTTCACGTCATTTTTGATAGCACATCCTTTGAAGAGCAGATTGATCGATATCGAAGTGATCTCTGGGGATTATTTGCTGTTATGGCTATCGTGCTCTTGATTACACAAATGATAGTGTTACGTTGGGGACTTAAGCCGATGCGACAAGTATCGGCAGAGTTGAATGCAATCGAATCAGGCTTACAAGACAAAATTCAAGGGAATTATCCAATTGAGCTTAAACGCTTGACGGATAATATTAATTCTTTTGTTTATAGGGAACGTAAGCATCAGCAACGCTATCGCAACGCACTTGCGGATCTAGCGCATAGCCTTAAAACACCAATTACTATTGCAAAAGGAGCGATTAGTACAGAAAATGAATCACAAGTCTTGATTGATACCGTCAGTGAACAGCTGGATCGAATGAATAATATCGTGCATTATCAATTACAGCGCGCTTCAACTGCTGGAGTTTCTTCAAGAATGAGTTACCTTGAGTTACGTCCTATTGTTGAAAAACTCATTCACACGATTGAGCGAGCGCATTTAGATAAACATCCTAATGTGAATTATGAAATTAACCCTGATGTTCGTCTTAGGATGGATGAAGGGGATTTGATGGAATTGTTAGGTAACCTTATTGATAACGCCTTTAAATGGTGTCGCCATACCATAACTATCAAAGCTACAGAGGATAATAATCATACTGTTATCAGCATTGAGAATGATGGACCCAGTATTCAACCTGAAGAAGTTGATAAAATTTTAGAGCGGGGTGTTAGAGCAGATCAATCAATACCAGGGCATGGAATTGGTCTTGCGATTGTACGCGACATCATACAAGCCTATGATGGAACACTATCTATCCAATCAAGTAAAGGTACAGGTGTATCTTTCATTATTTACCTTAAGTGATTGATATCATAATTCTAGAAAATTGAAGGGCTTAATAATTTTCTGCTAATAGGCGTGGATAGCTATCGCGGGTATGCGATAATTATCGGTTAGTGTAAATCTCAGTCATTTAACAAATCCTATGTCTCAATTTTTTGCGTTGATTCCAGCGGCAGGTTCTGGCTCTAGAATGGGTCACCAGTTGCCTAAACAATATCTACCTTTGGTTGAGAAACCAATGATTTACCATGCAGTAAGAACATTGGTGAATTGCGCTAAAATTGCGCGTGTTTTTGTAATTCTTGCTCCGGATGACGATGTTTGGGTACGTTATGATTGGACAGAACTTAAACACAAATTAGTGGTTGAGTATTGTGGGGGTGAAGCGCGTGCCGAAAGTGTACTCAATGGACTGAAAGCGATGCAATCGAGTGGTGTGATTGATGGAAATGATTGGGTGTTGGTTCATGATGCAGCGCGACCTTGCTTAAGTGCTCCGCAGCTAGATCAACTGATCAATGAGCTATCCTATGATGGGGTCGGTGGTTTATTAGCGATTCCGGTAGCAGATACCCTAAAGCGTGCAGATTCTGATCATCGAGTCACAGCAACCGAGTCAAGAGAACGTTTATGGCAAGCACAAACTCCTCAAATGTTTCGCTTTAATCTACTGAAAGATGCATTAAGTAAAGTCGATAATCGTCAAATTACCGATGATGCAAGTGCTATCGAGGCTCTTGGATTAAAACCCCGATTAGTATTGAGTGATGCCTATAATTTTAAAGTTACTTATCCTCAAGATTTAGCTTTAGCGGAACTTATACTGCAGAAAAGAGAGGTAAAATGAAAAATCTGCGAATTGGACAAGGTTTTGATGTTCATCAATTAATAGTAGGTAGAAAACTCATCATTGGTGGCGTTACGATTCCTTATGAAAAAGGTTTATTAGGGCATTCGGATGCAGACGTATTGTTGCATGCGTTGTGCGATGCGTTGATTGGGGCGGCTGCCTTGGGAGATATTGGAAAGCATTTTTCCGATAAAGATAGTCGCTACAAAGATATCGATAGTCGCGTGTTACTCCGTGAAGTACACCATTTAATCAAGCAGAAGCATTATGATGTCATCAATATCGATGCAACTATTATTGCCCAAGCTCCTAAAATGGCACCTTATATTCTTGCAATGATCGCAAACATTGCAGAAGATCTGAAAATGCCTTCAAGTAATATCAATATCAAAGCCAAAACAGCAGAGAAACTTGGTTTTATTGGTCGTGAGGAAGGTATTGTTGCAGAAGTTGTTTGTTTGATTGCTAAAACCGACGAGCTTGATTAAAACGTGTTTGAGTTGCAATCAGAAAAATCATCTATTAAGGTTTTCTTTGCAATTTGGCCTGACCAACATGTAAAGACTCAATTGAGTCGATTAACGGGAAATCTTGAACGTGTTTGCGGTGGCTATCGAACGAATTCGCTTAAACTGCATTTAACATTGGTTTTTCTAGGCAATATTTTGACTAAGCAACTTGCACATGTTAAGGATATTGCAAGTCAAATTAAGTTACCCCGCTTCAATCTAATTATCGATACGATCGAATATTGGACGCATAATAAAATTGTTTATGCTGGTTTTACCGATATCCCCGCTGAGTTAATTGCACTAGTCAGCCAATTACATAGCGAATTACAGCTGGCGGGGTTTAAATTAGAGCAGCGCTCGTATATTCCCCATGTAACGTTAGTTAGAAATGCAGATTGTCTGCAACTTCCTAAATTAGAAACACCGATTCAATGGAATATCAAAGAATGGATGTTAATTCAATCAACATCGACGAGAACGAGCACAGTTTATACTCAATTAGCTAATTGGAAGTTAATGGTGAGATAAATTGTGTTCAGCATTGGTTTGACCCATTTCGAAATTGAATGAACATTTTTGCTCTGGATACCTCCACTGAATATTGCTCTCTTGCTTTATGGCTCGACGGTGAAATATTGAGTCGTAGTGTGCTTGCAGGGCAAAAACACTCTGAATTGATTCTGCCCATGTTAAATGCAATGCTGATTGAGGGCGGAATAACTTTATCGCATTTAGACGGCTTCGCATTTGGCGCTGGTCCTGGTTCTTTTACGGGTTTACGTATTGCTTGTGGTGTAATTCAAGGGCTTGCATTTGCGTTAGATAAACCGGTTGTTGATATCAGTACGCTTGAGGCGCTTGCACAGCAAATTGGATCAACCAATGTGCTTACAGCTTTGGATGCTCGTATGGGAGAAATTTATTTTGCGGCATATACCAAGAATCAAAGTAATCAATGGGTTTCAGTTCAGTCACCGATGTTGTGCCGCCCAGAGTCGGCTCCTAAATTAGCTGGAAATGATTGGGTTGGCTGCGGGAGCGGATTTGACCGATACACTGATATATTGAAAAGTGTTTATCAAGATCAATTTAATAAAATTCTGGCAGGTTGCTATCCCCATGCAAAGGAAATTGCACAGCTCTCTATTAATCGATTTGAACTCGGTTTAGTACTTTTACCAGAGCAAGCTGTGCCAACTTATATTCGCAATAAAGTTGCGCTTAAGGAAAGTGAACGATGAGCTTATCGTTAAAACCGATACCGATTATTCGTGAAATGTCTTTAATCGATGTTGATCGTGTCATTTTAATCGAGCGCGAAATTTTTTTATTTCCTTGGACACCGATCAACTTTACTGATTCGATCAAAGCCGGGTATCAATGCCGAGTTATGGAAAATGGTGACGCGGTTGTCGGTTACGGAATATTGATGTTGGGTCCAGATGAGGGCCATCTTTTAACAATTGGTATTGCAGCACAGTGGCATCACCAAGGTTTTGGAACACAATTATTACGATACTTTATCGATTTAGCTCGATCGAAGCAATTAACTTCATTCTTGCTCGATGTTCGTGAATCGAATACTGGTGCTATTTATCTCTATCAACGCATGGGTTTTAAGCAAATTGGGGTGCGCAAAGGTTACTATCCAGCAATGTGTGGTCGTGAGGATGCGCTTGTGATGAGGTTAGAATTGTGAATCAGCGTCGCAAAGAAATAATGCATGAGTTAGGTTTAATGCCTATCTGGAGAAAGAAGCAGGAGAGAATTTCTGTAAGTATAGACACAAACATGCGGTCAACAGCCGATATCGATGATTTAAATAGCCATCGTTTGGATCGCACCAGAAAAATTCTTAATTTAGATTGGCCACAGCTAAAAGCCGAGGTTGAAAGTTGTCATGCATGTTCGTTAAGTCAGACTCGGTTACGTACAGTTTTTGGTATAGGAGACGAGCAAGCGCATTGGTTATTTATCGGGGAAGGTCCTGGTGCTCGAGAAGATGAGCTGGGAGAGCCCTTTGTAGGACAAGCCGGTAAATTACTTGATAGTATGCTAGCCGCCATCCAGTTAAAGCGTGGTCATGATGTCTATATTACTAATATTGTAAAGTGCAGACCACCGAATAATCGAAATCCTGAATTCAATGAAGCTGAACAATGCCGCCCTTATTTAGAAAGACAAATCACCTTGATCAAACCAAAATTGATTATCGCGTTAGGCAAAGTTGCGGCACAGAATTTACTCACTACCAACGATAGCATTACAAATTTACGAGGACGATTACACTCCTATTTGGGTACACCTTTAATCGTGACATATCATCCCGCTTATCTCCTAAGATCCTTAATGGATAAATCTAAAGCATGGGAGGACTTGTGCTTTGCAAAGGCGACGATGGAATCCTTGACTGTATCATCAGTACTGAGTATTGATTAATGCATTTTACGCATACCGATTAAGTGCAGTGAATCCTCTTTGCTTTGGTTGGTTAGATGCCATTTGCGAATAATCGTCATGGATATCGAGACAAATGCACCAAATAAGATAATTACAACATAGATATGCACATCAAGCCAGATTAATAATGCATATAAAAGCAGCATAGCGAGAATACTCAAATTTTCATTGAAATTTTGCACGGCAATGGAATGCCCAGCACCCATGAGTATATGGCCACGATGCTGTAATAGTGCATTCATTGGTACTACAAAAAAGCCAGCGAGGCCTCCAATGATAACCAGCAACCCGATAGCTATCCAGAGGTTAGTGACAAGAGTCATAACCATCACAACCAGCCCCATTAAAATCCCGAGTGGAATGACTTTGACAGATTGACGTAGCGAAACAATTTTAGCAGCCAAAACAGCACCTATCGCGATACCGAGCGCAACAACGCCTTGCAATTGCGCTGCTTGATTCAATGGAAAATTAAGCGCTGCTTCTGCCCATTTCAAAACAATAAATTGTAACGTTGCACCGGCACCCCAAAATAAAGTCGTAACGGCGAGTGAAATTTGACCGAGTTTATCAGTCCAGAGTAATTTGACACAGTGTGAGAATTCGTGAACTAGAAATAAGGGACTAAATTTCAGGATACGATGATCAACGCCAGTATCGGGAATGAATAAATTAAATAAGGCTGCAATCGTATAAAAAATCCCAATAATAATGATACTGGCTTCTACTGCGGAATCAATCCCAGTATCGATCAGTGGAAAATCAAAAGAAAGCATAAGTGTAGCAACTGATGGCGTAATTAAA
>CAZIDT010000044.1:0-8255 GCA_964537855.1 uncultured Nitrosomonas sp. | reverse complement strand
GCGATAAAATTTCTTACAGAATCTATAGACACAACTTCCCCTCGTAGAAAACACTATGGTAGGAATGTCTTTGCTAGAGTGTCAAGTCAGATTGTTCGTTTAAGTTTGTTTTTTTATCACACAAAATGTTTATAGGAAGGTATAATTCATGGCAATTAGTGAAAGGGTATGAATGATATGTATGCAGTAATTAAAACAGGTGGTAAGCAGTACCAAGTTGAGGTTGGTAATAAGCTTAAAATCGAGCAAATTAAAGCAGATGCTGGTAGTGATATCGTGCTTGACCAAGTGCTTATGGTTGCAAGTGGAGATAATATCACGGTGGGTAAACCTTATCTTGAGAAAGCAAAAGTCAATGCTTCCGTTATAGGTCATGGTCGTCATGACAAGGTACGCATCTTTAAAATGCGTCGACGTAAGCATTATCAGAAGCATCAAGGGCATCGACAAAATTATACTGAAATTCAGATTACCAATATTTCAGCATAAATAGGAGAACTATTAGATGGCACATAAGAAAGCAGGCGGTAGCTCAAGAAATGGCCGCGATTCGCATTCCAAGCGTCTAGGTGTTAAGCGTTTTGGTGGCGAGCTCATTAAAGCAGGAAATATTATTGTACGTCAGCGTGGAACACAGTTTCATCCTGGTGATAATGTTGGAATGGGTAAAGATCATACATTATTTGCAAAAATTGAAGGAAAAGTGCTTTTTAGTATGAAAGGTGAACTTAACCGTAAAACGGTATCTATCCTTCCCGTATAGTTCGAGAAAGAATGACTAAAAGCCCCATCACTTGAATGGGGCTTTTTTATTTGTAGCTTATTTATTTTGCTTTCTATATTTTCTTGATTTGTAATTACAATAATCCATGAAATTTATTGATGAGGCGACGATTCTGGTTTCCGCGGGTAATGGCGGGGATGGCGTTGCAAGTTTTCGTCGTGAAAAATTTATCCCGAAAGGTGGACCTGATGGGGGAGATGGTGGTCACGGTGGTAGTATTTATGCCATTGCAGATCTTAATATCAATACTTTGATTGAATATCGCTATACACCGGCTTTTCGTGCTAAGAAAGGTGAAAATGGTCGTGGCTCAGATTGCTATGGGAAAGGAGCCGAAGATATCGTATTGCGTATGCCTGTTGGAACCATGATTACCAATGCCGAGACGGGAGAAATCGTAGCAGATCTCAAACATCATTTACAAAAAGAGTTATTGGCCAAAGGGGGCAAGGGCGGGTTAGGTAACTTACATTTCAAATCAAGTACCAATCGCGCCCCTAGGCAATTTACACGGGGAGGCATTGGAGAAGAGTTTCAGCTGAAGCTGGAATTGAAAGTGCTCGCAGATGTCGGCCTACTAGGGATGCCCAATGCAGGAAAATCGACATTGATTCGAGCCGTATCAGCCGCGCGCCCTAAAGTTGCTGATTATCCTTTTACAACATTGCATCCTAACTTAGGAATGGTCAGAGTTGATTATCATCGCAGCTTTGTAGTAGCTGATATTCCGGGTTTGGTAGAAGGAGCAGCAGAGGGTGTAGGGCTTGGTCACCATTTTCTTAAGCATTTGGAACGGACTCGATTGCTACTCCATGTGATCGATATTGCCCCAATGAATGACGCGATTAACCCTGTTCGAGAAGCAAAAGCTCTGGTCGAAGAGCTCAGAAAATATGATGAAGCTTTATATCTTAAGCCTCGTTGGTTAGTGTTCAATAAAGTTGACTTATTGCCAGTTGAGGAACAAGAAGCAGTTTGTCAGCAATTTCTTCGTGATTTTAATTGGAAAGATAAATGGTTCAGTATTTCAGCTTTGACGGGAGAAGGATGTAAATCTTTGACTTACGCTGTTATGGATTATTTAGAACAAACATTTATTGCTACGCAACATTGATCATGAATCAAGCTGTACTTAGAACTGCACGTCGTATTGTGATCAAAGTGGGGAGTAGTCTGGTAACAAACCAGGGTCAAGGGCTTGATCATCAAGCACTCGCGGGCTGGGCTAAGCAGATTTCAGAGCTAAAGCAGCTAGGAAAAGAGATCATTCTAGTTTCTTCTGGCGCCATAGCAGAGGGAATGCAAAGATTATGCTGGAAGAAACGTCCCACAGCGCTATATGAATTGCAAGCAGCAGCAGCAGTCGGTCAGATGGGATTAGCGCAAGCTTACGCAGATTGTTTTAGCCAATATGACTTACTTACTGCGCAAATATTATTGACCCACGATGATTTATCAAATCGGAAGCGCTATCTAAATGCGCGATCAACGCTTACCACGTTGTTAAAGTTAAATATTATTCCGGTCATCAATGAAAACGATACGGTCGTCATCGATGAAATAAGATTTGGCGATAATGATACCTTAGCTGCACTGGTAACCAATCTTGTTGAAGCAGAAGTTTTAGTTATACTGACCGATCAGTCGGGGTTATATACCAGTGATCCTCGTAAAGATCAGAATGCAACGCTTGTTCAGGAAGCGAATGCGGGAGATCCCGAGATTGAGAGCATGGCGGGTGGTGCAGGCAGTGAAATTGGACGAGGTGGAATGCAGAGTAAAGTGATTGCTGCGAAGCGGGCGGCTAGGAGCGGGGCGCATACTGTCATTGCATCCGGTCATGAAAAGAATATTTTAGTACGTTTAGCAAAAGGCGAAGCCATCGGTACGTGTTTGCTGGCGAATACCCCAGTACTCATTGCCCGGAAGCAATGGCTAGCTGACCATCTCCAGATTCGAGGAAGTGTCGTTCTAGATAACGGAGCAATCAAAGCATTAGTCGAAGAAGGCAAGAGCTTATTACCCATTGGTGTAATCGATGTAAAAGGGGAATTCGATCGTGGAGAAGCTGTTTCATGCATTGATGCTGAGGGGAAGGAAATAGCACGTGGTTTAATAAATTATAGTGCGAGGGAAACACGCAAAATTATGCGACAACCTACCCAAGATATTGAAGCGCTGCTTGGTTATATCGATGAATTTGAACTGATACATCGCAATAATTTGGTTATTTTATAGCGCTTGCCATGAATAATTGATGTTTAACTAATCAGGCAAGATTAATCCATGGATAAGTTAGATGTTGAGATACTGAAAAAAGAAAAGTGCTACCAAGGCTTTTTTAGAATGGAGCGCTATACGTTGCGCCATCGATTATTCAATGGAAGCTGGGGTAGGCCGATTGTTCGTGAATTAATGGAGCGTGGGCATGCTGCGGCTGTTCTTCCCTATGATCCTGCCAGTGATCAAGTTGTGCTGATTGAGCAATTCCGAATTGGTGCGGTATCAGCACCTGTAGGGCCATGGTTGTTCGAAATTGTCGCGGGGATTATTGAACAGGATGAACCTGCAGAAGAAGTAGTAAAGCGAGAAGCTGTGGAAGAAGCGGGTTGTGTTATTCATGAATTGATTCCACTGTTTGATTATTTGGTTAGCCCGGGCGGTACCTCAGAGCGTATTGCACTCTATTGCGGTCGAGTCGATGCAAATCATATCGTTGGTGGAGTTTACGGTATCGAAGATGAGGGAGAAGACATCAAAGTACACGTAATGTCGTTAGATGAGGCTTTATTGTTACTCAAAGCTGGGAAAATCGCTGCGGCCAGCGCCATTATCGCGCTCCAATGGTTGGCCCTCAATCGTAACGAAGTGCGAAGCCATTGGAAAATTCTATAAGTTTTATAAAGCGTGTTAACGAACTACGCGGGGGTGTATGCCTGCCTTGAGTGCACGAATTGCTTCTTGGGGGGTATTGACCATGATATCTTGTGGGCAGAAGTAAAATTTAGCTAATTCACGCAACGCGTGATTCTGACCGACATTATTAAGCAATTGCCACTCGGGTTGTCGTGAATGAGTCCACGTTTTATTTAAGCGACCTGTTGCATAGCGTTTTCTTTCACGCGTTCTACACCGAATTCCCTCGAAGCTAACATTTTCTGCTCCTTCGGTTGATTTTGAAACCAATGTAAAGCGAATCACACCATCTTCGCCAATCGTGATTGATTGGGCATCGACATAATGTCGCATATCACTGGCAGGGCCCGTATCAAATTCGAGTAGATTTTCAGTTTCTGGATAATTGGGCAACTGCGTCTGAATTTCAACCCAATTTTTATTATTATCAAAGGTATCCACAAATTTCTCATTACTTGAGCAAGCAACTAAGCTTATAAAACTCAGCACTAAAAGCTTATATTTCATCATCAATTAAAATCTTTAAGTAATGCTTCACGAATAGGGTTTTCAATCGGACCATTCATGGCTTGATAACAAGGATGACTTACTCCGATATGTAATGCGGCTCCATTTCTTAAAACCCGAATCTGATCAGGACTTAATTCAAAGCGAAGAAAGTGTACTGATGATGTTTTTACATCATTTTCTCGGTCTAAATCTTCATCGGCAATCGCATAAATCTTTTCATACCCTTCTACTTCGATCCAAACCTTATCTTCAATACCAATGAGTTCTGCTAATTTTACGGCCCGTTCCTCAGGATCGGTATACTCGATCATCATCGTTACTTTCCAGTTCGTACCATCAGGAACTAAAGGATTATAAGCAGCTAGTTCTTGCAAGATCCCTTCTTCATCGAAAATTTTCTCTGCACGTAACATTTCCTGAATTTGGTAACGAATCGTGAGTTCATCCTCAAATAGCAATGTAATATGCTCACCCACTGCTAACAAGCGATTTTTCTTATGTTCAATGACCTTAGCTCGGAATTGTGGACGCGCTTTAGCATAGGCTTCCAATGTCATGAGACTGTCACGTGATATTTTGGCCATATTATTTTTATCCGCAGGTAATGAATCTAAAGTTATCGTTTGCTTTGGTTGTATTGATTGATTTTCACCGTAAGCTAAGCGCAGAAGTGTTAACGGATGAAGTTTCTGAGCGCGGTGATGTCCCATTCCTTGTTGTATATGCCTGGCAGCAATCGCACAATCCGAGCAGATGTAATCAGGATCATTTGCAGCCATTTGATTGAAAACGGGTTTCCCAATTTTCATCGAATCTGAGAAATGCTCACGTTTAACCCCCCACGTCCCATCGTGTCCTGAACAACGTTCGATGACTGTTATCTCGGTATCTGGGATGAGCTGCAAGACGTCCCTGGTTTTCTTACCAATATTTTGTACGCGCAAATGGCAAGGAATGTGATAGGAAATTTTTCCAAGTGTTTGAGTAAAATCAGTTTTTAGAAGCTGATCTTGATGGCGGAGCATCAAGTATTCAAAAGGATCGTAGGTCGCAGCAGCAACTGCTTGGACAGCTTCATCTCCCGGGAACATCAGTGGTAGCTCTTGCTTGAACATCAGTGTGCAAGACGGCACTGCAGAAAGAATCGCATAACCTTCTTTTGCAAGCTGAGCTAAAATTGGAATATTCTTATTTTTATGTTCCTCGACCTTTTCTAAATTTCCTAACTCTAGTTGAGGCATTCCACAGCACACTTCTTGTTCAACTAAGCAAGTCGGAATTTCATTGTGTTCCAAAATTTGCAGTAAATCATGTCCAATATTGGGCTCGTTGTAGTTGATATAACAGGTTGCAAAGATTGCCACTTTACCAGGAGACTTTACCCCTTTTTTTTCAACAAAATTAGAATTAGTGTGTGCGTGATTACGGAATTTCTGAGTAGCGTAATCAGGTAATTTTCGTTCGGCATGGACGCCTAATGTGTTTTCCATCAGTTTCCTGGCTGCTGGCATTTTGGTCAGCGCATTGGTCATTTGAACCACAACAGGAATGGTTGCTAATTTACCAACGGTATCGGTATTCGCTAATAGCCTATCGCGGAATGGTGCACCGTGTTGTTTATATTTGACTGCCTTGGCGCGCAGCATTAAATGGGGAAAGTCGATGTTCCAAGGGTGGGGTGGAACATAAGGGCATTTGGTCATGAAGCACATATCGCATAGATAACAGCGATCAACCACCTCCCAGAAGCTTTGTTTTTCTACACCGTCTAATTCTCCTGTTTTACCATCATCAATTAAATCGAATAGCTTCGGGAAGGCTGTGCATAAATTAACGCAACGCCGACATCCATGGCAAATATCAAAAACACGGTTCAACTCCTCAAATAACCGATCTTCATTATAAAAATCAGCTTGTTTCCAATTGAGTGGATGGCGTTTGGGTGCCTCTAGGCTGCCTTCGCGAGTCGACATATTAGAATTATTAGATAAGTACCCAATTCAATAAGGGCCTAACGGGATCTACACCAATGCATGAGAGATCATTTAATTTACAAGCCAAGACTATCATCTAGCTTGGCTTGTGTTCGCATCGGTAATTACTGTAAGAAAGCCCTAATCAGCTAAACTATCAAGTGCACGTTGAAAGCGGTTCGCATGGGAGCGTTCTGCTTTGGCAAGCGTCTCAAACCAATCTGCGATTTCTGAGAAACCTTCATCCCGTGCTGTTTTCGCCATTCCAGGATACATGTCTGTATATTCGTGGGTTTCACCAGCGATTGCAGTTTTGAGATTGTCACGTGAGGAGCCAAATGGTAAACCTGTTGCTGGGTCACCACAGGACTCGAGGTACTCTAAATGGCCATGGGCATGACCTGTCTCACCTTCAGCGGTAGAACGAAACACTGCTGCTACATCATTTTGTCCTTCGACATCGGCTTTTGCAGCAAAATAAAGATAACGGCGGTTAGCTTGGGATTCACCTGCAAAGGCTGCTTTCAAATTTCCCTCAGTTTTTGATCCTTTTAATTGCATGACACTCTCCTTTTTGTAATGCAGTTAATTAAAATAGACAAGTTATTATTTGCACTAGGATATGCAACAGAGACGAAGTCTAGTCATCTCTGATCATGATAATAGGATTCTAACTATCCTGCTGTTGAGACTATCGAACAGACTGATTGATGTCAACTGCTGAGTTTTGTGTTGTTCTACCTCTAAGCTTGCGACAACACTATCTGATACCCTTATGTTAATTCCGGGGTATTTTATGCGACTAGTTAGACTAAAATTGGTCGTATTTTTAATGCGGCTTGAAACAAATCTTCTAACAACTCTGGTTTGCAACGAAGTTGCTGTTAGGTGTAACACTGTGAATTCTATTGTTTTTCAGATGATTCTCCTTACGTACGGGATTGTGTTGATTACCCAAACCATTCCTAAAGAAAAACCAAATACAGCAACAGAAATGAAGGGGATTGATATTAATGAATTAAATGATAGAGACCAATATCCAGCATATTGAATTATTTCAAGAAAGATTGGGTGTATTAAATAAATCCCTAATGTTAATGAAGATAATTTATTGGTTAGCCATTCGTTACCTATAGGCTTTGTCCAATTTTTAAATAGGTAGAATACAGTAACTGACATGGGAATGACAGTGATGCTTAAATAGTTGTAGAAATATAGACCAGCATCTAATCCCTGATTTTTTGCAACAAAGTAACAACCCATTGCTGTTAGAAAAACTGATGAGCTAAACACAATCCATAAAATAGATTTTCTAAAATTAGCGTGGCTTGTTCTAACATAGTATCCGAGAAAAAAATATGGAATGTACATAAGAAACCAATTAATAAAAAGATTTGATTGAACCAATTCAAATTTCTCAACAAAAGCATTTAGAGCGGAGATAACAAAAGATAAAAGAATGAATGTTAATATTTCAAAGCGTGATGAATTTATGATAATTTTCTGAAAAAAAGGCGTAAATAAGTAGAGAAACACTATCATATACAAAAACCACATATGAAAATATGGTGTACCAGACAAAAATCGTTTTGTTAAATCTCCTACTTCGATATATTCACCCTTTATCACCTTTTTTAATACTACCCATAATAAAAAGAAAATAGACCAAAATAAAATAGGGATCAAAATTTTTGAAAGTCTTTTAATATAAAATGATTTTAAGTTTTCTATTTTATTTGGATCAAGCAATAATGCTCCGCTGATCATTACAAAAACTGGAACACACCACCTTACGAGTGAGTCGTAAATGTTACCTAACCACCACCTTTCTGTTCCAATTGGATCGGAGACAACTATGCTTGCGGCGGAGTGGAGAAATATAACCGCAAAGATTGCAATTATTCTAGAATTATTTAACCAAACCATTGATATTCCTTTTATTGATAGCGCCTATTGATCTAGCGGCATGAAGTGGTGAATTCAAGTTGCAAGTGCAACACTGAGGTAGAAAAGAAGACATCGTAAGAATCTGATAGATTTAAATCACCACAATTTAAAATCAGGAGCCTACG
>CAZIDT010000043.1:0-8383 GCA_964537855.1 uncultured Nitrosomonas sp. | reverse complement strand
ATGTTCCAAATAACGCTTTGCACAAAAACTTTATGCTCATAGAGAGCAATCAACGAACCCAACGTTTTCGGATCAAGCTTTTTAAATAAAATAGAAGTCGTCGTATGATTGCCAGCAAAGACTCGATGGGGAGTTAATTCCTTTATTTCATCGAGCGGATAATTCTGTGAAAGTAATTCTGCACTGACTTCCTCAGCAGATTTACCTCGCATGAGTGCTTCTGTTTGTGCAAAGAAGTTAGCTAATAGTAATTCATGATGGTGATTCACTGCATAATGACTCTGGCAAGGGGCTAAGAAATCGGCTGTTACAGTCGGTGTTCCTTGGTGAAGTAGCTGATAAAACGCATGTTGGCCATTAGTTCCGGATTCTCCCCAAACAACAGTACCCGTTGAGTAATCAACTGAGCTACCGTCACGGGTAACACTTTTTCCATTACTTTCCATTTCAAGCTGCTGCAGATAAGCAGGAAATCGATGAAGTGACTGATCGTACGGCAAAATAGCATGACTTGTCACACCTTGAAAGTTGATCTGCCAAACCCCGATTAAACCCAAGATTACAGGCAGGTTCTTTGCAAGCGGTGTTGTCAAGAAATGCTGATCCATTTCTCTCGCACCTGATAACAAGTCATAAAAATGCTGCATACCGATTGTTAAGGCAATGGGTAGCCCGATCGCCGACCAGAGTGAATAACGCCCCCCGACCCAATCCCAAAAAATAAACATGTTTGCGGGATCGATTCCAAATTGCTCAACCGCTTCCCGATTAGTCGAAACTGCCACAAAATGTCGTGCAATAGTTTTTTCTGTGCCGCCATGAGCTAAAAACCAGGTTCGCGCAGCATGTGCATTTGCAATTGTTTCCTGTGTTGTAAACGTTTTTGAGGCGATCACAAATAATGTCGTTGCCGGATTTAGCGATTTAAGTGTTTCAGCAAGATGCGCACCATCGATATTGGATACAAAGTGAGGGGTTATTTTCCCTGTCCAGTATGGCTTTAAGGCATTGGTAACCATGACTGGCCCTAAATCTGAGCCGCCAATTCCAATATTAACTACATCCGTAAACGGTAAATCAGAGTAGCCTCGATGTTCGCCGTGTAATACAGCTTTTGTAAAGCTTTCCATCTGTTGCAATACCTGTTTCACTGCAGGTAATACATCGCTACCTTCTGTCGTAACCGCTTGCTCAGCCCGCAATGCAATGTGCAGGGCCGCTCGATTCTCAGTGGAATTGATTTTCTCCCCTCGGAACATTTGAGCAATCCAATCATTAAGCTTTTGCTGTGTCGCAAGCTGAAACAATAACTTCATGGTTTCATCGGTTACTCGTTGCTTGCTGAAATCCAGTAACAGATCACCAAAGCGAACCGAAAATTTCTCAAAACGCTGTGAATCTTGTGCAAATAGCACACGTAAATGCTGCTGCTCAATAAAGGAATGATGGGATTTTAAAGCTTGCCAAGCGGGTGACTTTGTCAAAGATTCAATCATCGTAGTATCTACCTTTTTAATTTAGCTGTGAGAACGATGACAATCGCTCAAAAATAGCTGCAATGCCTTGACCACCCCCAATACACATCGTCACCAATGCGTAGCGCCCCTTGACGCGATGTAATTCATAAATCGCTTTGATCGTTAAAATACATCCTGTCGCACCGATTGGGTGGCCAAATGCAACAGCGCCACCATTCGGATTGGTTCTCAATGGATCAAAACCGAGTTCACGTGCAACAGCACACGCTTGGACCGCAAATGCCTCATTGGATTCGATGACATCGATATCCTCAAGTGTTAAGTGAGCACGATGGAGTGCTTGCTGTACGGCTGGAACAGGGCCCATTCCCATATATTTGGGATCAACCCCAGCATGCCCATAAGCGACTAATCGTGCAATCGGCTGCAAATGATCACTTTCTGCAGTTGTGGCGTCACAAAGCACGACAGCTGCTGCGCCATCGTTGATACCCGATGCATTACCTGCTGTAACCGTTCCATTTTCCTGAAAAACGCTAGGTAACTTCGATAATTTTTCCAAATCGACTTGATCCCGCGGATGCTCGTCCGTATCAAGAACAACTACTTTTCCACGAGTCGTAACTTCGATCGGCAGAATTTGGGAGGTAAAATAGCCATTACGAATAGCACTCATCGCACGTCGATGGCTTTCCAAAGCAAACTCATCTTGTGCTTCACGTGAAATGTTCCATTTCGCGGCAATGTTCTCTGCTGTATTTCCCATATGCACTTGATCGAAGGGGTCGGTCAAGGCACCAATCATCATATCTATCGCTTGACTATTCCTCATGCGCTGGCCCCAGCGAAGCGCAGGTAAGAGATAACCTGCGCGACTCATCGATTCTACCCCACCCGCGATAGCAATATTCGTATCACCCGACATGATGGTCTGTGCAGCTGAAATAATGGCTTGTAGTCCGCTCCCACATAATCGATTTACGGTTAATGCCGCAACAGATTGCGGTAATCCACCCTGAATACCAGCAACACGTGCCAAGTACATATCGCTCGCTTCACTGTGAATGACATGACCAAAAACCAAGTGACCTACTTTAGCCGTATCAATTTGAGCCCGATAAGCAGCTTCTTGTACAACTTTTGCTGCGAGCAATGTGGGGGAAACATCCTTGAGTGCGCCGCCATAATCACCGATAGCGGTACGTACTCCGCTTAACACCATAACTTCACGCGACATGTAAAAAGCCTTAGATTAAATTACCGCGGCTAGAGAACATATCGAGCTAAATCTTCACTTTGCGATAATTCTTTGAGCCGATTATCAACATAAGCCGCATCGATTACGAGTGTTTCACCATCATGCTTGGTCGCATTGAATGAGATTTCTTCAAGCAGCTTTTCTATCACCGTATGTAAGCGCCTTGCACCGATATTCTCGGTTTTCTCATTAACTGAGAAAGCAATTTCAGCTAATCGCTTGATTGCGCTCTCAGCAAAATTTAGGGTAACACCTTCTGTTTTAAGCAACGCTTCATACTGACGCGTCAGACAAGCATCTGTATTAGTAAGAATTTGCTCAAAATCAGATGCAGTTAGGCTTGTTAGCTCAACCCTGATTGGAAAGCGCCCTTGCAATTCAGGGATAAGATCGGATGGTTTGGCTAAATGAAATGCACCGCTCGCAATAAATAAAATATGGTCCGTTTTAATCATGCCATATTTGGTCGATATCGTCGTGCCTTCAACTAACGGCAATAAATCACGTTGCACTCCTTGGCGAGAAACATCTGCACCAGCTGTTTCAGATCGACTGGTGATTTTGTCGATTTCATCTAGGAATACGATCCCGTTTTGCTCTACATTTTGCACACACCTTAGCTTTAATTCTTCATCATTGATTAGCCGAGAGGCTTCTTCTTCAATCAGAATTTTCCTCGCGTCGCGTATCAAAAGCTTGCGCGATTTCTTTTTACTTGAGCCCATGCTCTGGAACATGCCCTGAATTTGAGATGTCAATTCCTCCATTCCAGGTGGTGCAAAAATCTCCATACTCGCCTGTGGACCGGAAACTTCAATTTCAATTTCCTTATTATCGAGCTCACCTTCGCGTAATTTTTTTCGAAACTTTTGACGCGTTGCATTGGAATCTTCACTCTCAGCGCGAAAATCCAGATCACGAGCTGGGGGTAATAAAACATCCAAAATACGCTCTTCCGCTCGATCCTCAGCAAGCGGTCTCATTTTTCGTATTTCTTGTTCTCGCCCTTGCTTAATTGCGGACTCAACCAAATCGCGAATAATCGAGTCGACATCACGCCCAACATAGCCGACCTCAGTAAATTTAGTTGCTTCGACCTTAATAAATGGCGCATCGGCTAATTTAGCTAGACGGCGCGCTATCTCAGTTTTGCCTACTCCGGTAGGGCCGATCATCAGAATATTCTTAGGGGTGATCTCTTGGCGTAAAGGATCAGCAATCTGCTGGCGGCGCCAGCGATTGCGCAACGCAATCGCCACTGCTCGCTTAGCGTTGATTTGTCCAATAATATGTTTATCCAATTCATGGACAATTTCTTGGGGAGTCATTTGTGACATAAATGTATAACTTCTTAGAGAATTGAATTAATTAATCAAGAGATTCAATGATATGCGCCTGGTTAGTGTAAATACACAAATCCCCCGCTATGGTCAGCGCTTTCGAGACAATATCTTTAGCAGAAAGGTCAGTGTTTTCAAGCAAGGCACGCGCTGCTGCTTGTGCGTAGGCGCCACCACTTCCAATTGCAGCAAGACTTAGCTCTGGCTCAATCACATCGCCTGCACCGGTAATAATCAAGGTTGCTTCATGATCAGCCACCACCAGCATGGCTTCAAGGCGCCGCAACATCCGGTCAGTTCGCCAATCTTTGGCTAATTCAACTGCCGAGCGCATCAAATGACCTTGGTGCTTCTCCAATTTTCCCTCAAAACGCTCAAACAAAGTAAAGGCATCCGCGGTTCCTCCGGCAAACCCAGCTAATATTTTGCCATGGTAGAGCCGTCTTACTTTGCGCGCGCTCGATTTAGCAACCACGGCGCCAAGCGTAACCTGCCCATCCCCTCCTAGAGCAACTTGCTTGCCGCGCCTCACTGATACGATGGTAGTCATATTATTTATTATTAGATTAAAGTACTAATTATAGCGCTGATTCTAAGGGGGTACGAAATTGTAAAATTTTTGATCGTGTAGCGATAATTTTGATCTTGCTTGAAAATTTCTGCTAGGCTTGAATTTTTATCAATCTTATTCTAACGATGCCTAACTTAATGAGTGAGTTGCTTTTGGCGACAATGACATTGCCTAATCGAGTTATTATGGCACCGCTCACTCGGTGCCGCGCTAGTAACGATCATGTCCCCACTGCCCTGATGGCAGAATATTATGCACAACGCGCTGGCGCTGGTTTGATTATCGCGGAAGCAACGATGGTCATGGCAGGCAATTCTGCTTTCTGGAAAGAACCCGGCATTTATTCTGAAGCACAAATTAGCGGTTGGCAGCAGATAACTACTGCCGTTCATCGTGCAGGGGGGCGAATCTTTTTACAACTTTGGCACGGCGGTCGAGCATGTCACCCATTACTCAATGAAGGAGCACAACCGATTAGTGCTAGCGCTATTCCCATTCTAGGCGATGAAGTTCGTACCCCAGAAGGAAAGAAACCGTATGTAACACCCCGTGAGATCACGGATAGTGAAATACCTTCGATTATCGTCGGGTTTAAAGCCGCTGCTGAAAATGCAAAAACAGCGGGATTTGATGGTGTCGAGATTCATGGTGCCAATGGCTATTTGCTCGATCAATTTTTACGCGATGGAACGAATAAACGTCATGGTCCTTATGGAGGGTCAATAGAAAATCGGGCCAGGCTCATGTTGGAAGTCATTGAAGCAGTCAGTCAGGTTTGGGGGAGTCACCGAGTTGGACTGCGTATTTCGCCACTCAACAGCTACAATGATATGGTTGATAGCGATCCAGTTAGCTTAACGCAGTGGTTAGCAAGTCGTTTGAATGATTACAATCTTGCTTATTTACATTTGATTCGGGGCGATATCTTGAAGAAACAGAAGGGAGATATCCTCACACCGGCACGCGCTTATTACAAGGGCGTCCTAATCGGTAATCAACGTTACTCCTTGGAAGAAGCAGAAAGCGCTATCCAAGAAGGTAAAGTCGATGCGGTCGCCTTCGGGACTGCTTTTATTGCGAATCCAGATTTGCCTTTACGAATAAAACATCAAGCGCCACTTAACCAGGCTAATCCAGCTACGTTTTATACCTCTGGATATGAAGGTTATACGGATTATCCTGTTTGGCAACCTTGATTAGCTAGCGTGCGTCAGTATGGGCAGCAATTTGCATCTCAGTACCTTTGCCAGAAAGGCTAAGATTCTAGTGGACGATTAGTGAGATTTATTTCCGGTCCTAGATAACAGAGAAAGTAGCTTGCTATCTAGGATTATTCACTATCTAAAGTATTCAAAGTAAGCTAATGACAGCCTGTACCAACAAAATCAACTTCCCAATTGGACGATTTACCACGTTGCTTCATTACCACATTATATTCGCTGCCACTAACTTCAACGCAGGGTATCACGAGTTCACCTGACGTCAGATTTGCACGTGCCCGATAGGGGGTAAACGGTCCATCTGGCAAGCAGGCTGTTATATCATATTTAGCATAGCCCGTCGTAGCCGAGCTATTTTCTGTACTCGATGTCGCGACATAAGCATGATTACCCACTATCTTTACATCAATCGCACCGGGAATCGGAATTTGAATACTCGGTGATGAACCAGTGATAAAAGCATTATTCTCAAAGCGGCAAGATAGTGCTTGATCAGGCGCATCGGGTAAAACAGTCAATTGATTATCTGCGGCTATAAAGATCGCACGACCTTTGAAAACCGCCATCGGATCAGCCGAGCTAAAAGTCGTCAAAAACAAACCTACTGTTGCAAAACAAACCAATGATAAGTTTTTCATATTTTCTCCCTAAATATTGATAATTCTATTCACTCTCACAACTTAATAGCCAGGAGGGGGGGGCGGTGGATTACCGGGCGGTGGAGGAGGGGGTTGAAATTTCCCAGACCCCGCGCGTGGTGGAGGTGGTGGATAGCGATTGCTACCGCCATCTGTGTATTCTGTAGCAAAACGACCCGGGGATGGAATACGATGGCCACTTGCATACATACACTGCAAATAACCCATGTCATACCGTTGCTGCCCCAGATATCCAGAAGTTTGGGCCGAACTACTCCCACCCAATGCACCCGCCAGTAATCCGGTTCCCGCACCGATGGCAGCGCCCTCGCCTCCACCGATTGCCGCTCCAGCAGCCGCGCCCAGCGCCGCACCCAGTGCCGCACTCTCCATCCCACTGGCAACCGCAGCTTGCCGCGGCGTCCGTCCACTTACCTGTTCAGCAGCATATTGCCGACACATAAAATCATCATTGCGAAATTGGTCAAACGTTTTACCTGATCCAGGCAATACCAAGACACTGGGACCAGATGGAATATGTACACAAGCCACAAGCAAGGTAATTGAGCACAAAGTTAACGACTTGGTAAATTTCAACATGACCTATGTTCCTTTAGAAATTTAATTATGAAGCGGGTTGAGGCAGCACTTTCAACCACCCACCCGGACATTTTTTAACATAAGGATAATACCCTTCTGGATTACGGCAATAATGCCAATAGTTCGTTTTAGGTGCAGGTGCACTACGGGTATAGCTCCTTTGTTGAATATAAGTCGGCTTTCTAGCAGGTGCCATCACTACGGGTGCTGAAGCCAGCGGTAAAACCGGTGCAAACGTTGTAAAACCACCATAAGGATATCCAAAACTGCGATAAGGAGAAAATCCTACAAAGCTATTATAGAATCCAACTCCACCAAAGCTACTGTAATAACCAAACCCACCGAACGGATAACCTAACCCATAGTACCCAAATCCACCAAATGGGGCAAACGGTGAGAACGGCCCAAATCCCAAACCTAATCCCAGCCCAACTCCAAATCCTAAGCCAAATCCGTCATGGTGATGGTGATGCCCGTGATGCAATCCCCAGTCATTATGATGATGACCTGAATTTTGGTCGGTATTAATGTTATTCTGAATATTTACATTCTGATTAGCATTATCTGTTGTGTTCGTGTTCGTTTGGTTTGATTGATCAGCTTGAGAACCATCGCCCCCAGACGCTGATTGATTCGCATTATCCCCCTGGGCTCCAGGTTCTGTTTGAGTATTATCTGAATTATTCTCAGTCGATTGATCATTGCTGGTTGCACTATCAGTTTGCGCGGCAGCATCCGTTTTAGCTTCTCCGCTTTCTTGATTAGCTTGCTCACCTGATGCTTGCGACTGATCAGCGTCTGTAGCAGGCTGATCAGTTTCGGGCAATTCTTGAGCCGATTGATCGACCGTATCCAAATCAGTTGATGAGTTCGCTTCAGAGGGTTGATCAGCCTCGCTTGGTTCTTCACCTATCGATTCATTGGTTTCTGGAGACTCACTCGCGCTATCAAAATCATTTCCATCGAAGTCACCATCGTCGATATCAGTGCTGTCAAAATCACCGCCATCGAAGTCGCCTCCTTCAAAATCACCGCCATCGAAGTCGCCTCCTTCAAAGTCACCACCCTCGAAACCGCCTCCTTCAAAGTCACCACCCTCGAAACCACCACCATCAAAGCCGCCACCATCAAAACCACCGCCATCGAAGCCGCCGCCATCGAAGCCGCCTCCGTCAAAGCCACCACCATCACCCTCAGCATTTACTGAGTTTGTTGTTATTAATCCCAACATAGCAATCGCTAAGCACGTTAATTGGAATTTTTTCATTTTAGCCTCTT
>CAZIDT010000042.1:0-8478 GCA_964537855.1 uncultured Nitrosomonas sp. | reverse complement strand
ATCGGTTTTTACACGAACTCCCCAGTAAAGTAATAGCTTACGGCGACTCTCCTGGGAAGGTAGCATGGAGAAAATGTGCTCTAGGATACTTTTAATTGGAGCGAAGCCAGTACCGCTTGCGAGAAAAATGAGCGTGGTTTGATCGTTAGGTGCTTCCCGCAAATAGAATGATCCCAACGGTCCTTCAATCCGTAGAATATCTTTTTCTTTCATACGCGTGAAGACATGCTCTGAAAACACTCCACCAGGATAATTGCGTGCGTGCAGTTGCAAAAACTCATCATCTTGAGGAGCATTCGCTAATGAAAAACTGCGTCTTTTACCGTCTTTTAGTAAAATATCGATATATTGACCTGGTAGAAATTGCAAACGTTCATTCGTGGGTAGTTTTAGATAAATAACCATTACATCAGGTGCTACGCGATCAAGTTTGTGGACCCGACAGGGCATAGTGCGGATTTTGATATCTTTTAAAGTATCAACCTCATGACATTCGATCACTAAATTTTCTGACAATGCTGATGCGCAACAAAATAAAGCAAACCCCTGTTGCTTATCCTTTTCAGTAAGCGTTTCTTCATCATACCTACCGTAATCGATATGTCCTTGCAAAATTCTTCCTTTGCAAGCACCGCACGACCCGTTGCGACAGCCATAAGGAATTGAGATACCTTGCCTTAAGGCTGCTTGAAGGATAGATTCCCCTGTTTCGATAGTAAAAGTATGATTGCTTGGTTTGATAGTGACTTGATAGGACATAGTTTAAGAGATTAGTACAATTAGTTTGAAACCTTTAAATGAAAAAAACGTTATTGATTATTGGATGTGGGGATATTGCGCTAAGAACGGCTCCGCTCCTCGGCAAAAATTACCGAGTACTTGGGCTGACTCGTCATGCAGAAAATTTTAAGAAATTACGTTCATGTCAAATTATCCCAATATTAGGTGATCTAGATCAACCTACCAGTCTTCAACGATTGTCTGGGATTGCAGATATCATTCTTCATTTGGCGCCACCTCCTAATATGGGTTTAAAAGATACGCGCACGCGGCACCTTTTGGCAGCATTGAGTCGAAAACATTCCAGCGCAAAGGGAAGGATACCACATCGGCTGCTCTATATCAGTACAAGTGGTGTTTATGGCGATTGGGGCGGGCAATGGGTCCGTGAGCATAATCCCGTTAGTCCCTATAATGATAGAGCCTGGAGGCGGTTAGATGCGGAGCATCAAATTCGGAAATGGAGTAGATACACAGGATGTAGTGTAACCATATTGCGGGTACCGGGTATCTATGCTGCAGACCGATTGCCTATTGCTCGAATAAAACAAGGTACACCAGCCTTCATGGCGCAGGAAGATAGTTATACAAACCATATCCATGCGGTTGATTTGGCACGGATTATCGTTGCGGCTCTCCATTCTGGGAAAACAGGTAGAATTTATAATGCCTGCGATGATTCTAGTTTAAAAATGGGCGATTATTTTGATTTAGTTGCGGACACCTTCAAATTACCCCGCCCACCTAGAATATCCCGTGTACAAGCTAGAGAACAAATTTCAGCAAGTCTATTATCTTTTATGGAAGAATCACGGCGTTTGGTAAATGATCGAATGAAACGAGAGTTACGCATTAAATTGCTTTATCCAACCGTATATGATGGGATTTCCAAAGCGATCTCCGATAAAATTTAGTTGGGCTGATTTGAATAATTCTGCGACAGAATTTTTTGTGGGGGCGAATTCAACAACCTACTCAACCAAACCTAAAGGAGCCAACTGAGTTACGCAAATGTATTGATGATACCTTGACGCTTTGGTAGAGTGCTTCCATCAAATTCGTTAGGTAATCCCTGAATTTTTGTTACCGTTGCGTTATTCTTATTTGCTCCTGAGGCAAACGAATCTTGCTGCTGGTTAGGGTGCTGTTGTGAAGTTTCAGCACCAACCGTGGTATTTCCCAAAGTAATTCCATTTTCTGCCATCATTTCACGTAATCGCGGTAAAGCAGATTCAATGGCCTCACGTACCGCTAGATGAGGGGAAGTAAATTGAGCCGATACTTGAGTTGATTGATCATTACTGATGTGTAAAATAATCTCAACCGGACCAAGCTCAGCAGGGTGTAGATGTAATTCCGCAACTTGATGTTTCTGGGTAGTTAGCCAAGTTATTTGTTGATTGAAATCGTTACCCCATGTTGGTTTGCCAAATTCGGTCATGACGTGTTGATGTATCGGTAATGCGGATGCTGGATTTGATGAAGACGGCGTTTGGTTTATCAAGCCGCTTTGCGCTACCAAAGAAGAATCCGGAGAAGTTGGCAAAATTTTGCCGAGATCGGCAAAATTTACCGGGCTGATATCGATTTCTTCAGAAGCAGTGTCGCGCGTTAGCAATTGAGTGAACTGGTTTAGCGTAGAATAGGGTGAAGTATTTATACCTGGTGTGCTATTACTTTGATAAGCTTGAGTCTGTAAAAAGGCTGTGTACTGTTGGGTGCCTGCTGAGTTAGCGAAGAAAGCTGTCTTCAATTTATCCCCTATTAGCGGTGACAATGGTGTATCAGCATTCTCAAGCGCTGTGTCAAAGAGCGGTGCAGCTTGTAAAACACTTTCTTCTATCGTTTTCAGTAGCGATGGGTCGATTCTATTTAGCCCGATACTTAGAAGGTTAATGGTCGGATTGCTATTGGCAGCGTTTGTTTCGATCATCAGAGAAATAGGTATATCAGCTGAGCCACTTGCCTCAATAAGTAGCTCATTGGTAAACGATTCAACGCCAGCGGTATCAGTGTGAAGTTCAGTTGCTAGACTCTCTACCAGGGTTTGTCCCAGTATCTCCTGAAATGGGGTAATGTTAGATTGATCTAGGCTAGAGCTATCAACTTGCGTTGAAGTAATGTCGGAATTTACGGAAGGCAGTACTGTATCCTGAATACTTGTAAGATTTAACATGGTCAATTGGTGAGTTACTAAATTAATATCTATCCTCATGCAATTGTTATGCCAGGATCAGATTTTAGCTAGCTTTAGCTTTCTCTTTTATGTTGTCTAGCGATGGTAACAAACTCATCCAAGAGTTTTTGCTCATGTTTTTCAAGCTTGACAGCATGATTATGTTTGATTCTCTGTAGCAGCGTATTATAGGATTTTAGTTTACGACGGAGATCTTGATACTCTGTTTTAA
This sequence comes from uncultured Nitrosomonas sp., assembly GCA_964537855.1. Lineage (GTDB taxonomy): Bacteria > Pseudomonadota > Gammaproteobacteria > Burkholderiales > Nitrosomonadaceae > Nitrosomonas. The sequence continues at coordinate 5,290 of CAZIDT010000042.1, read as the reverse complement.
TTAGTTCTGTTTCTTTTTGCGCATTGATTGTTGCTTTGCGTTGCTCGACGATTGCAGCATCAAGCTTGCCAATAAATGCAAGATAATTAGTCCACTCAATCGAATTCATCCCATTGTTTTTTGTGCTAACAAAATGAGCTTGGTAATTTCTTCGGTAGTCAATTAATAAATCAAGCTTTTTCTCTGCTTCTTGTTGTTTGGAATTAAGAAATCCGAGTCTTTTTGCTGAAGCATCCATTTTTTGTTGAGCAAACTCGACAAGCGCTTTAAGAGATTGAGTGGATGCCATTTGATTGGTTTGCTATAGGTGTGAAAATTCAAAAAACTAGCTAGCGGAGTGTGAGTAACTTAGATAGTTTCTGAAGGCTTTCTGTAAAGTTTTCTTGTTCAAATATGCCTTGCTGAAGGAATGATTCTAGTGCTGGATAAATTTTTATCGCTAAATCAAGCTCTGGATCACTTCCTGGGACATAGGCACCAACGCTAATTAAGTCGTGGCTTCGGTGATAGCGCGCATAAAGATTTTTGAAACGTCGTGTCCATTCTAATTGCTCTAGTGAAACTAAATGAGGCATGACGCGGCTAATTGATGATTCGATATCGATCGCTGGATAATGGCCAGAATCCGCTAATCGTCTTGAGAGGACAATATGTCCATCAAGGATTGCACGGGCATTATCTGCGATCGGATCATTAGGATCGTCATTTTCTGATAGTACGGTATAAAACGCAGTAATTGAACCACTACCCTGTCTACCATTTCCTGCACGTTCCACCAATTGCGGTAAGCGCGCAAAAACTGATGGTGGATAACCTTTGGTTGCAGGGGGTTCACCAACTGCTAATGCAATTTCTCGCTGCGCCATGGCAAATCGAGTCAGTGAGTCCATGATGAGCAACACATTTTTTCCCTCATCACGGAAAAATTCAGCGATAGCAGTCGCATAAGCAGCGCCTTGCAAGCGCATAAGGGGCGAGGTATCAGCTGGCGCAGCGATGACAACTGAACGAGCGAGTCCTTCTTGCCCGAGTATATTTTCAATGAATTCTTTTACTTCTCTGCCTCTTTCGCCAATCAGGGCCACGACAATTACATCGGCTTTGGTGTATCTTGCCATCATTCCGAGCAAAACACTTTTACCGACACCACTGCCAGCAAAAAGCCCCATTCTTTGACCACGGCCAACGCTGAGTAAGGTGTTAATGGCGCGAATGCCTACATCGAGGGGTGTATCGATTGGTGCGCGTTCTAGTGGATTAAATGGTCTGCTATATAAAGGAACTGTCTGCTCTGTGTGGATGGTTCCCATTTGATCAAGGGGCTCCCCGGCACCGCTAAGCACCCTTCCTAGTAGCTCATATCCAACATTGATTTGCTTGGTACGGTCCGCTGCTCGTCTTCTTGGACGCCAGCTCTTGCCAATTTTGGGATAATCACTCGCGTACTCGGTGGGAATTACTTTTGCTCCAGGAACTAGCCCGTAAACATCACTAGAAGGCATTAGAAAGAGGCGATCTCCTGAGAATCCAACCACTTCAGCGGAGACATTATGACCATTGGGAAGAAAAACGGTGCAAGTACTTCCGACAGCAAGTCTCAAACCAACTGCTTCCATCACTAGACCAGCCACACGAGTCAGTGTACCGCTAATAATTAATGGATTGGTGTGACTGACAATTTGTTTGCAGTTACCTAGAAAGCTTCGCCATGAGGAGCAATGATCCATGCTTGTGCTAATTCGGATGATGATTTTCTAGTAAAACTTTTGACAAAACAGTTTTCCAACGTGAAGAGAGCGTGGCATCTATCTCGCATCCCCCTGCTTCAACTTTACATCCCCCTCTTTCTATTTGACTGTTCTCGTAGATTTTCCATTTTGAATGTGACAACTGATTCTCCAGTTGGATGCGAACCAGTGCGGCGTCTTCAGGATGTAGTGTGATATGAAGCGGTTGCGTGGCAGATGGCAAGTGTTGAATGGCTTCTTGAATAATTGGAACGATTAACTCCGGTGTTAATTCAAGTGATTGAGTAACAATCTTTCTCGCAAATTCCACAGCGAGTTCAAGCAGTTCTTGCGCAACGGTTTGGTCAATTTGCTGGAGTTCTTCCTCAAATTTAACCATCAAGGTTTGGAGGTGCTGAATGATAGCTTCCATTTCTATGGTCGCATTTTGTTTTCCTTCTTGGTAACCTGCCTGATAGCCTTCATTCCTGGCTTGTTGATAGATTGCTTCGATTTGCTCTGCAGTAGGAAGTGAAATGGATTCATTAGTGACTTGATTGACACTCTCATCCAATTGCGCTGCGGTATTATTGTTTACTAAATTTGTTTCAAATGAACCTAATTCCCATTTCTGATAAGACGAAAGCTGTTTTTTAGGAATGACCGATGGAGAATTCATTGGTATGTTTTATCCAATATTTGAGATCAATAAGAAGTGTTGGTTTATGATCACGATACTTTGAGATTGAGTGCTGTTTTAAAGATGCTATACAAAACCATCACCGCCTTTTCCTCCAAGAGCCACTTTTCCATCATCTGCTAGTTGTCGGAGCGTTTTTAACATTTCCTTCTGTGCTGCTTCAACTTCTGAAACGCGAACCGGGCCTTTAATTTCTAGATCTTCACGTAACATTTCTGCAGCGCGTTGAGACATGTTCTTAAAGATTTTATTACGTAATTCTTCTTTAGCGCCTTTGAGCGCTATGATCAGCGAATCGGACTGAACTTCTCTGAGTAAGAGCTGGATACCTTGATCATCGACGGTCAGTAAATCATCAAACACAAACATTTCATCCATGATTTTCTGCGCAATACCCTCATCATATTGTGTTATGTGCTCAATAATATTTCCTTCTAGCGAACTAGGAATGAAATTTAGCATTTCAGCCGTAGTACGTATCCCGCCTTTGGGTGCCTTCTTAATATTGTCGCTCCCGGATAGCAATTTATTTAATACGCTATTCAATTCCCGAAGCGCTGTGGGTTGGATACTGTCAAGGGTGGTGATACGAAGGATGACATCATTGCGCAACCTCTCGGTAAGTAAAGCCAGAATTGCGCTGGCTTGATCTCTTTCAAGGTGAACTAGTATGGTTGCAATAATTTGAGGATGCTCATTTTTGATTAGTTCAGCTACCGCAGCAGTATCCATCCATTTTAAGTTTTCTATGCCACTGGTATCGTTTCCTTTTTCTGTCATTCGATCTAATAAACTGGCTGCTTTTTCTTCACCCAAAGCGCGGATTAGAACATTACGAATGTATTCCAGCGAATTTTGACCGAGTGAGGTCCTGTCGCTTGCTAATGTGCAGAACTCATGTACGACAGCCTCAATCTTGTCACGTTTAATATTATTTAAACTGGACATGGCCTCACTTAATTTCTGGACTTCCTTCGGCCCAAGATACTTGAAAACTTCAGCCGCCTCTTCCTCACCTAATGTCATCAGGAGGATAGCGCTTTTAAGAACACCGTCATCGCTCATTGTCAGATACCCATTCTTTGATTACATTTGCTACTATAATTGGTTCATTTAAAGCTAATTGCTTAGCCTTGGTTATGTTCTGCTCGTGATTAACCGTTTCCTCCTGATGGCTTAACGCTAGATTCTTATTTTCCTCTAACGCAGTGGCTGCCTCGAGTGGAGCTGGTGGGGGTGGGGGTGGCGGTAATAAGCTTTTTAAGAATGGTTTTAATATTTTGAGCAAAAAGAACAAAACCAATGCAGCAATAATAAGCTGCTTACCGATTTCTTTTGCAAGCAGAATCATGTCAGGTTGCTTCCAAAAAGGAATCTCCGCAATTTCTTCTTCCAGGATGTTAAATTGACTATTGGTTACGGTAAGTGTGTCTCCCCGATTTTCGTCAAAACCCATTGCTTGTTTAACAAGACTGTTAATTTTCTCGATTTCTTCTGCCGCAAGTGGTTCATGTATCAAGTTTCCAGCTTCATCCATTTTTCCACGATAGTTAATAACGACTGCTGCGGATAACCGGTTAATACGTCCGACAGATTGACGAGTGTGTTGAATTGTTTTATCTAATTCATAATTCGTTGTCGATTCTGAACGAGTATCAATAGGTACTTGATTTTTTGCTTCATCGCCTGCTGCAACATCGACAGGCGCTTCTGCTGCTGCAGGTGGGCGATTTGATAGTGCACCCGGTACCCCGCTTTCTGGTCGATTAGCTGACATTGACTCTGATTTTTGTTGACTCCTAATTGAAGCTGCTTCAGTTGCGATATTATTAGGTTTGTAAATTTCTTCGGCGCGTTCAGTTTTTGAGAAATCGACATCAGCAGTAACTTGGGCACGCACATTGTTAAGGCCAGTTATTGGGATCAAAATTGTTTCAATGCGCTTATTGATATTTTGCTCTAATTCATGAATATATTTGAGCTGACTGTCGTCTAGGCCAGTTTCATTTCCTTCTTTTTTGGGCGCACTAAGTAAATTGCCATTTTGATCAACAACGGTGACATTTTTCACTGGAAGATTTGGGATACTACTTGAAACCAAATGGACGATAGCACTTACTTGTTCTGTTGTTAGTATTCTTCCAGGGTATAAATTTAGTAATACGGATACGCTAGGTTGTTGTCGTTCTCGAACAAAAACAGTGGGTTTGGCTATCGCTAGATGTATGCGAGCGCTCTGGACAGCGGAGAGAGATTGAATAGAACGAGCTAGTTCACCTTCTAATGCGCGTTGATAGTTAACTTGTTCCAAGAATTGACTGGAGCCAAATTTCTGGTTCTCCAGAATCTCAAATCCAGAAATACCACCTTTAGGGAGTCCTTGGCTAGCTAAACGTAACCTAACTTCATGAACTTGTGTTCCTGGAACTAGGATGGTTCCATTACCCTCAGAGAATTGGTAAGGTACATTCATCTGCTGTAACGCATTAATGATAGCTCCGCCATCTTGCTCGGTAATATTAGTGTATAGAACTCGATAATCGGGGCTCTGACTCCAGATCGCGATTCCAACCAATAATGCAATACTAGCCGCAGCCGCTAACATTAACCTTAGTTTCTTCTGACCCGATAATTGAGCAATAGTGCTGAATCGATTTGTTTTGGTTCCAATTTCTTCTGATACTGTAGCCACGAAAAATCCTCCTAACTGCTTTTTAGTTACCAATTAATGCAATGTGGTAAATATTGAGTATTGGTTCTGTTCAAAATGAATTATCGGTAACTTAAATTTGATAGTGCGATTATCAAGATTTTTATTACTTCTGAATGATTGAACAGAATAATTTTGCTAGCTTTATTTCAT
>CAZIDT010000041.1:0-8489 GCA_964537855.1 uncultured Nitrosomonas sp. | reverse complement strand
AAGGACCCTTGTTTAACTTACTCGAGGCAGAAAAACGCACAGGAATCATCGTTACAGAATCGTTTGCAATGGTTCCAACTGCAGCAGTCTCAGGCTTTTATTTTGCTCATCCTGAATCCGATTATTTTGCGGTTGGGAAAATTGGTAAAGACCAAGTCGAAGATTATGCGAAGCGAAAAGAATGGTCTCTCAGTGAAGCCGAGAAATGGCTGGCCCCTATTTTAGGATATGAACCTTAGTGCTCACCCTAAAAATGAGGGCACTCAGATACGCACGCTCATTTTATCCATACCGAGGCTAGTTAATTTTGATAGCACACGATTGGCCATATTATTTAGCGGGACGACCTCATCCGTTGCTCCAATTTCAATTGCAGCTTTTGGCATACCGAATACAACACAACTCGCTTCATCCTGTGCAAAGTTATAGGCACCTGCTTTACGCATTTCTAGCATCCCGGCGGCCCCATCTTTACCCATGCCCGTCAGAATGACGCCGATTGCATTCTTTCCTGCGTAAGTCGCTGCTGAACGAAATAAAACATCCACCGAAGGTCGATGGCGATTCACAGGCTCTGATTGACTCAATTCCGTAACATAATTTGCACCGCTGCGTTTCAACAGTAGATGAGAATGTCCCGGTGCGATAAAAGCATGTCCTGGCAACACCCGCTCCCCGCCTTGTGCTTCTTTTACTGATATCTTACAAAGACTATCCAAACGATTGGCAAACGATTTGGTAAACGCTTCTGGCATATGTTGTGCAATCAATATGCCGGGCGTGTCTGGCGGTAAATCGATTAGGAAATCTTTTAATGCCTCGGTTCCACCCGTAGATGATCCAACGATGATTAATTTCTCAGTTGAGTAGATTCGATTTGTTCCAAGCACCGAAAGGTTATTCGGATTTCCATTGACTGTTACTTTCGGTGTTTTCTTTATCTGTACAACAGATGCCATACGAATCTTACGTGCAATTTCTTCACGGTACTGTTCTAGTTCATTTGCGACATCGACCTTCGGCTTAGAAACAAAGTCGACAGCTCCAAGCGCTAATGCCTCCATGGTCGCTTCCGCACTTTTTTCGGTTAGTGTAGAAATCATGATAACTGGCATGGGCCGTAACCGCATTAATTTTTCCAAAAACTCAAGGCCATCCATTTTTGGCATTTCGATATCCAGCGTTAGTACATCTGGGTTTAATCGACGAATCATTTCACGCGCAATCAGTGGATCAGGCGCAACACCGATTACTTCCATATCTTCTTGGCTATTAATGATACTGGAAAGTAAGTTCCGCACTAATGCCGAATCATCAATTACCATTACACTAATCTTTTTTTTCATGATGCCCTTTCTTGGAAATTTTCTTCATTACAACTGAAGTTCATTGGTCTTTTTCTTTTTAACTCAGCATTGAGCCAGTTAATGCAAATCCTTGCTTAATTTCCGCTAAATGGTTCCTTTCTCGCTCAAAAATCGTATTATTCTTAACATGTAATTTTTTGACTAATGCACGTCCTGTTCTTGGAAAGAAGTAAATTTTTCGAGGAAAGACATCGGTTAAATCATGCGCAACGATGGGTATTCCTGCATGCTGAAGATAATCAACAGTAAATTCTGCATTACGCTCGCCAATACTCGTTACCGCGAACCCTGGCAGTACATTACCGCCCCCGAATACTTTTGCTTTTAAATGCTCTTTACGCGCACCTAGCTTCAGTAATTGTTCGATTAGCAACGACATTGCATAATCCCCATACCGTGCTGAAGATCCGCTATTTTCATCTCCCGGCAACATGAAATGATTCATCCCGCCAACTCTCAGCAAGCTATCCCAAATACAAGCTGCTACACAGGAACCTAGCACGGTTACCAATAAGATATCTTTCTGTGTTGCGTAATACTCACCGGGTAAAAGTTTTACCGCATCGATCTGATGAATGGGATCAAAATACAAATTAGTTGCAAGGTGATCGGTATTGATCATGCTCATCGTAGATGCTTATCCACCAATTCATACACCGTCTTGCTTCGGAGTCTGAATGGATTCTGGCTATATTGAAAACTTTCTGAATGACCAACATACAACAATCCATCCGTAGCAAGTAATGGCGCAAACTTGTCCAGCAATTGATGCTGCGTCGGTTTATCAAAATAAATCATGACATTGCGACAAAATATGGCATCAAAGGGGCCTTTGATGGGCCAAGTTCGATCCAACAAATTCAGCTGTTTAAATATCACTAAATTTCTCAACTCGGGGCGAATACGCGCAAATGCCGCGTTCTGTCCTGTTCCTTTCAGAAAGAAACGCTTTAATCGGGCATCAGAAAAATTTTCCAGTTGATTCAGCGAATAGATCCCCGCTTGAGCTGTTGCTAATACATTGGTATCAATATCAGTTGCTAGAATACGTACCGGTGGCGTATAAGTATCAAATGCTTCCACGGCAGTCATCGCAAGCGAATAGGGCTCTTCTCCGGTCGATGAAGCGCTGCACCAAATTTTAATGGTCTGCCCTGCTTTTCTCTCTTTAAGCTGTTCAGTCAAGATTTCGAAATGATGAGCCTCACGGAAAAACGAAGTTAGATTTGTCGTCAATGCATTGACAAAATTTTCCCACTCAGCGCTATCGCTATTTTGCTCCAGCATCGTTAAGTAATCTTTAAACTGGCTATAGCCCGTTTCTCTCAATCGTTTAACCAAGCGGGTATAAACCATGTTACTTCGACTCGGCGCAAGGGAAATCCCTGCGCGCTGATATATTAACCGTTTAACACAAGCAAAATCCTGATTTGTAAAATCATACTCACGCAATGGTTGATCTACAATCGTATCGAGACTCATAATCAATCGTTACCCAATTAGATTAAATGTTGCGTACTAAACTTTTGGTCTTTTTCCAGCGGGGTGACCTACTAACCTATCAGTCACCTTTGTTTAAGTTGCTGTCGCTGTGTCTTCAATTGAGTGAGCCGCGAGTTTTTCAGATAGCGGCAACCGCTTTACATTCGTTGCACGATTAGGCCCTCTTCGCTCGACTTGCTCGGATGCGGCCTTAGCTACCAGCGAGGCGGACGAATTAGTTCTGAATACGGCAACCAGTTTAGTCAGCTCACTCGCCAGTTCATACATGGACTCCGATGCGGCAGCACCTTCTTCAACCAAAGCACTATTCTGTTGAGTAATCTCGTCCATTTGTGCAATCGCCAAATTGACCTTCTCAATACCCTCGCTTTGTTCTTGTGAAGCCGCTGATATTTCAGCCATGATGTCAGTCACGCGTTTCACCGACATTACGATCTCATCCATGGTTTTACCTGCATGATCAACTAACTGCGTGCCATTTTCCACTTTGGCAACCGAGTCACCAATTAACGACTTAATCTCTCGCGCTGCAGCAGCTGAACGCTGTGCCAGCGTCCGCACCTCGGTCGCAACCACAGCAAAACCACGCCCTTGCTCTCCAGCTCGAGCTGCTTCTACGGCAGCATTCAACGCCAGAATATTGGTTTGAAATGCAATCCCATCGATCACACTAATAATATCCACAATCCGCTTCGAGCTCTCGTTGATGGAACTCATGGTTTCAACCACCTGACCCACCACTTCTCCGCCTTTGATCGCGACATCTGAAGCGGATGCCGCTAGTTGATTGGCTTGTTTCGCATTCTCAGCATTTTGCTTCACCGTTGCAGTCAATTCCTCCATACTGGTGGATGTATTATCCAAGCTGAGTGACTGTTGCTCTGTACGTTGAGATAAATCAGTATTACCTTGCGCAATTTCATGTGAAGTAATGTTGATTGAATCAGCGGATTCCTTGATTTGCCGAATAATTTCCGTTAGCTGCTGGACGGTTGCATTGGCATCGGTTTTCAACTTCTCGAACATTCCTTTGTATTCACGCGTGATCGTTTGCGTTAAATCACCTTTTGCCATCGCTTCGAGCATTTTTCCAATATCAGTCAGTCCTCTTTCATTGTTTTCAAGCAATTGATTGATATTTTTAGCCAATTGCTCAAAAAAACCACTCTTGTCTTTTGTTTCAAGGCGCTTGGTAAAATCACCTTCACTTGCTGATTTGACAATCTGGGCAATTTCACTCTCAACCGACAATTCAGCGGTGCGATCGAGCCACTCAATCGACGTGCCCAATCTATCTCCATTTACATCAACTACTGGAACGAATGTCAGTTGAAAAATGCTACTGCTCAGTTTCGCTAATTCCTTGCTGGGCTTATTAAGGCTATCGAGATCAAACTGTTGGCCAAAAATGGAGAATCCCTGCCCGATAATCTGATTAACTCCAATACCATCAAGTGTTTTGGCAAGCTGTTTTTCATATTTACTCAACAACGATTGCATCGCCTGATTGATAAAAATAATGCACTGCTTGTTATCAACGATCATGATGGACGAGTTTGACTGATCGAGCGTATTGCGAATACGATAATTCTCAGATGCTACGCGTTTGATTTCATCGATCTCCGCTCCCGCTCGGGTTTGCATGACTCGAACCGACTCGGTTAGGCACCCGATTTCATCGTGATTAATCGCCTTGACTTGGCTAGTATAATCACCTAATGCCATCTTTTTAAAAACGGTACTGACCATTGCCAAGGGTTTGTTAATGGCTCGGTGCAGCAATTTCGTTAAAAACAAATAGAGCAGGCTGATAAAAATAATGATACCAATCGTTGCTTTCTTGAATAATTCAAAACGCTCAATCGCTAGCCCATATTCAGCTTTGGTTTGCTTATCCTGGATATCGAATAATTCAATCAACAATGCGTGCACTTCATTATATTTAGGGCCTGCATTATTTACTGCATTTACTCGAGCCGCTTCAAAATCACCCATGGCAGCAAAAGTCATAGTTTTATCTCTTGCTTGACGATAGGCATCAAAGCCTTTATAGAATTGATCTGCAAGCACCTTTTCACCTTGTGACAAATAAGAGCTAGAATAGCGCAACCATGTTTCATCAAATACTTCATCAAGCCGGGCTGTATCTGCAAAACGTTCTTTTGCGATCTCCTGTTTATTTGAATTAAAAGCGACTAGCGCATTAATACGCATCCGGCTAATTGCATCCAGAATGGTCGATAAATCGATTAATACCAGCGTTCGATCTTCATAAACCGTGCGTAACTGCTCTTTACTCTGATAATCACTCCATAAACTCCAACACCCCATTAATAGTATGCTCATTAACGCAAGCACACTAATCACATTGATACGCGATTGAATGGTGAAGGAGCGTACGATTTGCTTGACATGGCCAAACCAGTTAGCAGGTATTAATTCTCCAGCTTCGATCCTAAACTTGCATCTCCCTTCACGCATTTCACGATACAATGCCTCCGCCTCTTGGATTTGTTCGCGCGTCGGTTTGCTGCGAACGGACATATAGCCAGTAATTTGACCTGATTCATAAATCGGCGCCACATTGGTATACACCCAGTAAAAAGAACCATCCTTGGCTCGATTTTTGACCAACCCACTCCACGGTTTCCCCGCTTGAATAGTTTTCCAAAAATCTTCAAATGCCTCGGCTGGCATGTCAGGATGTCGAATTAGGTTATGCGCCTGCCCAATCAGTTCTTGTTTTGAATAACCACTAATCTCCACAAAGGGCTGGTTCACATAGGTGATAATCCCTTTAGTTGTCGTTTTAGAAACGAGATAGTCGTTCTCGTTGAGATGTCGTTCTACATTATTAATTGGCATATTAATACGCATACATTTTGCCCTGTCAATTCTCTAAAATAACGCTTTTAAGTGTTACTAAAATTTTGTTTAAAGTGGTTAAAATTCTTCCCAATCATCACCTGTCCCTGTCTTAGCATTTGCTACCGTTTCTTTTCTTGCTGCTGGACTCGCTGCTTTGGGCAAACGCTCAACATTGGTGGCACGATCCGGTCCTCTGCGTTCAATCTTTCCATCGCTATGTTGTTTTGCAACCAATTGCGTAGAATGTAACTTGAAAACAGCGACCGCTTCCGTTAATTGTGCTGCCTGCTCATGCATTGATTCCGACGCCGCGGCCGCCTGCTCAACCAGCGCAGCATTCTGCTGGGTAATTTCATCCATTTGAGAAATCGCCAAATTGACTTGTTCGATACCGGCACTTTGTTCTTGTGAAGCTGATGAGATTTCCGCCATGATATCGGTCACGCGTTTCACCGACATCACAATTTCATCCATGGTTTTGCCTGCTTGATCGACTAATTGAGTTCCAGTTTCTACTTTACTCACCGAATCTCCAATCAGATCCTTAATTTCCTTTGCTGCCGCTGCTGAACGCTGTGCCAGCGTCCGTACCTCAGTTGCCACGACCGCAAATCCGCGACCTTGCTCCCCCGCTCGAGCAGCTTCCACGGCGGCATTCAGGGCCAGAATATTAGTCTGGAAGGCTATTCCATCAATAACGCTGATAATATCGACGATCTTTTTCGAACTGTCATTAATCGAACTCATCGTCTCCACGACTTGACCAACAACTTCTCCTCCCTTCAGGGCAACATCCGATGCTGATGCCGCTAGCTGATTAGCCTGTTTTGCATTTTCTGCATTTTGTTTTACCGTCGACGTTAATTCTTCCATACTGGAGGCGGTTTCTTCCAGATTTGAAGCTTGTTCCTCGGTGCGTTGCGATAAATCCATATTTCCTTGTGCAATTTCTTGGGAGGCTGTACTAATGGAGTCCGCAGATTCCTTAATCTTGTAAATAATTTGCTTGAGTTGCTCAATCGTTGTATTTGAGTCGGCTTTTAACTTGGCAAACATACCTTTATAGTCATTGGTTATTTTTTCAGTCAAATCCCCTCTCGATAAGGCACCTAGTACTCTTACCAGCTCACTTAAACCGGATGCACTGGTTTCTACGAGATTATTTATATTTCTTGCTAATTGCGCAAAAAACCCTTCTTTACCTTCTAAGGATAAACGTTTACTAAAATCACCTTCACTCGCTGCTCCAACGACACTGGCTATTTCTTGCTCAACTTTGACTTCGATGGTTCGGTCTAACCATTCAATAGATGTTCCTAGCCGATGCCCGAGGCTGTCCATTACCGGAACCAGGGTTAGCAAATAAATTCTTTCTCCCACATTAATAGTTTGCTTTTCAGGTTTTGTGAGGCTGAGCAGATTAATTGCTTGCCCAAAATGACTAAAATCTTTTCCGATAATTGCATCAGGCTCAAAATTAGAAATGATCTTCCGGAACTCCGTTTGGGATGCAATCAGCGCTTTTCTCATCGTCTGATTCATATAAATAACCGTGTTCGTGCTATCAGCAATCATCACTGCCGCAGTCGATTGATCTAACACCGTTCTAATTCGGAAATTTTCGGCCGCTGTCCGTTGCGCCTCATCTAAACTACTGCCAGAACAAATTTGTAACGTTTTGATGGTTTCAGTAAGGCTTCCGATTTCATCATAATTAGCAATCGTTATCTGGCTAGTGAAATCTCCTCCCGAGATTTTTTCGGCAACCCGTTTCAATCTTGCTAATGGTCGCGTAATAGCAAGCAGCAGGGCATATCCCACGAGTATCGATACTAATATCGATAATGCAATCACAAGCAATCCCAAGTTTCGGTTTAAAGCAAACTTCTCGACAGCTAACGTATAGTCATTTTTTGCAGTGGCTGTTTGGAATTCGATTAGTTTGATTAAAGTCGTATACGCCAATTCAAATTTTGGCTCGACCATATTAATTTGGTTGAGATACGCTCGCTCGAAGTCTCCATTTAATGCAGCTTTCAGCGTTATCGCGCTCGCTTCTCGAAAATCATTCATTTGCAAATGGAAAGTATCAGCTAGCTGCTTCTCTAATGGTAAAAGGTAAGTAGCCAAGTAGCGTGTCCATCGATCATCCAGCTCTTTTTCACGTTCAGTAATCATCGCGTAGCGTTCTTTCACAACTGCTAGCTTATTTTGGCTACTCGCAGCCTGACTGTGTTTCTGGATTTGCTGGATTTTATCCAGAATCATCGATAAATCTTCCAATGCCCCAGTACGATCCATATACATGGAACGAAGCGCTTCATTACTTTGGGTGAAACCCAATAAACCAGCAATACCTAAGCAAGTGATGATGATGCTAAAAAAACTTACCATCATTATGATACGCGTACGAACCCCTATGAATCGTAACCGCTGCTTTAATCGCCCAATTAAATTAAGCGGAACAACGTCTCCCGCAGAAATTTTGACCTTTGCGCGCCCTTCCCTTACTTCACGATATAACGTTTCAGCTGCTGTAACTTGTTCACGTGTCGGTTTACTGCGAACCGATAAATAACCGGTAATTTGTCCACCTTCATTAATGGGCGTAGCGTTAGCAAAAACCCAATAAAAAGAGCCATCTTTGGCCCGATTCTTTACTAAACCACTCCAAGGTCTTCCTTGCTTAAGTGTTTTCCAAAGATCCTCGAAAGCAGCAGCAGGCATATCAGGGTGTCGAATCAAGTTATG
>CAZIDT010000040.1:0-8510 GCA_964537855.1 uncultured Nitrosomonas sp. | reverse complement strand
GGGAGAAGTCATATCATAAAATTTGAAGGCTGCTATCATGGTCACGATGATGCATTGTTAGTTAAAGCAGGTTCTGGTGCTTTGACTTTTGGTCACCCGAGCTCGGCAGGAGTTCCTGCTGAGACGGCAGCACATACGCTTGTGCTGAATTATAATGACGTAGAGGGATTAAAACGAACTTTCGCTGACTTAGGCGAACAAATTGCAGCGGTTATCGTTGAACCAATAGCTGGCAATATGAACTTAGTGAAAGCAACACCTGCTTTCTTGTCAGAGTTGAGAAGCCTTTGTTCTCGTTATGGTAGTGTTTTGATTTTTGATGAAGTAATGACAGGTTTTCGTGTTGGTTTGACCTGTGCTCAAGGAATGTATCAAATTCAACCAGATTTGACAGTTTTGGGTAAAGTCATTGGTGGGGGTATGCCGCTTGCTGCTTTTGGTGGTAAAAAAGAAATCATGCAATGCCTAGCGCCTGTTGGTGGTGTTTATCAAGCGGGTACGCTTTCAGGAAATCCTGTTTCTGTTGCGGCAGGATTGGCAACGTTAAAAGAAATTCAAGCAGAAGGCTTTTATTCAAAGCTAGCTCTCAGAACAGCCCAGTTAACGGATGGCTTAACAACTATGGCAAGGAAACATAGCGTTGCGTTCTGTGCGCAAGCCATAGGTGGAATGTTTGGTTTATATTTTAGTAGCAAACTTCCCCAAAGTTTTTCAGAAGTAATGGCTTGTGACAAAGAAGCTTTTAACCGATTTTTCCATGCGATGCTAAAGGAGGGAATCTACTTTGCGCCTTCAGCATTTGAAGCTGGATTTGTTTCTTCAGCACATTCAGAGGACGATATATCTAAGACATTAGATGCTGCAGATCAGGTATTTAGTTCCTGGTAGGGAATCGAATTCATAAACTAATTCCTTTCCTCAATTATTTTGAGAAAAGGAATTAGCGTCTTTAGTTGATGATTATTTCAAAGTTGAGATATATTCAGCAACTGCTTTTTTCTCTTGCGCACTCAAACGTAACACGATCATTTGCATCGTATTATTGAGATCATTTGCTCTAGTGCCTTGTCGAAAAGCTTCTAGTTGAGATAGGGTATAATCTGCGTGCTGCCCAGCCAATTTAGGGAAAAACGGTGGTATACCTGCTCCATTCGGTGAGTGGCAACTTGAGCAAGCCGGTACTGAATTTTCCAGATTGCCGCCATTGTAAACACGTTTCCCCAATTCCAATTGGGACTCATCAACGTTGTGATTAGCAGGTTGTAGCTTTTGCTGAGCATAAAAAACAGCTAAATCCTTCATATCATCTACACTCAGTGGCGCAACCATTGAAGACATAATTGGGTTATCTCGTTTAGCTGGCGCTTCCTCTTCTACTTTAAAATCTTTTAACTGTTTCAGAAGATATTCAGCGTGCTGCCCTGCAAGCGTAGGATTCGTCGGAATAACGCTATTACCATCCGCATTGTGGCAACCTGCGCACACACCCGAAGCGATTTCTTTACCCTTTTCAAAATTGCCTTGTACGACTTTGGTAGCATCTGCAAGAGTTTGATTGGAAAATATTAGCGCAGTAATGATTACAATATTTTTAATAACTTTCATTTTTAAGAAATTGTTGTTTTTTAAGGTTTCAATAAAAAAACACTACGATTAGCAATGAATTCTACCAACTTTTGCTAACAACAGTAAACGTTAATAGGTAATAATTCAATTATATATGAAAATAATTTTTTACTTATTATTGTTTGCCAACATTGCCATGCTGGCAATTATTACAATAGTCGAATTGAATTCGAATAATAACAAAGTTATGGCACTTCATCCCGAGAGAATTAAAGTTTTGCCCACGCATATTGCGTGCCTAGAATGGCAGAATTTATATGGCACAGCACATCAACATGCTAAAACTGAGCTTACTAAGCTTAATCTAGATCATTCTGTTATAAAGGCCCCGATGGGGGAAATCACAGCTTACATCGTACATATACCCGTTCTTAAATCGAAACGGGAAATGGATAGACAAGTTGCGCAATTACAAAAACTTAATATTACTTTCCAACAGATTCAAGAAAATCTCAGTTACCTTCAGAAAGATTCTATTGTGCTAGGAATTTACAAAGAGCAACCTGCTGCGCTGAGAAAGTTGGAGGAGTTAACTAGTCAAAAAGTGAATAATGCCATTATTTCGGAGCACGATTTAGAACAAGTAAAATACATATTTTTAGAACCTACGGAAGATGTGAAAACTTATCTGCAACAGCTTGTTGGGGAATTTCCTGATACTAACCTTAAATTAACCCAATGCGATCGATTCTAGAGATATAGTAAAAATGGAAAAATTAGAAAGTTGTAATCAGCAGTAACGGAGAAAGTTGTGACCATTCAAATAAAAACACCTAAACAAATAGAGACGATGCGGATTGCAGGCAGATTGGCCGCTGAGGTATTGGACTATATTACACCGCATGTAATGCCAGGAATTACCACGGGTGAATTGGATGAGATTTGTCATCACTACATGGTTAATATTCAAAAAACCATTCCAGCTCCCCTTAATTATGCACCACCTGGATATAGCCCTTTTCCGAAATCGATTTGTACATCAGTTAATCATCAGATTTGTCATGGTATTCCAGGCGCCAAGAAACTTAAGAATGGGGATATTGTTAATGTGGATGTAACAGTAATTTATGAAGGTTATCATGGTGATACGAGTCGTATGTATTATGTTGGCGAACCATCCATACAGGCTAAGCGATTATGTGAGGTTACTTATGAATCAATGTGGCGTGGGATTGAAGAGATTAAACCTGGGAAACATCTTGGTGATATAGGGCATGCGATTCAAAGTATGGCAGAGAAAGCAGGCTATAGTGTTGTTAGAGAATTTTGTGGTCACGGAATTGGTGCCAAATTTCATGAAGAACCTCAAGTCCTTCATTATGGTCGGTCTGGAACAGGGATTGCGCTTAAAGCAGGAATGGTGTTTACTGTAGAGCCAATGATCAATGCTGGGAAAGCTGCTATTCGCCATTTACCCGATGGTTGGACGGTGGTAACTAAGGATGGTAGTTTGTCAGCGCAATGGGAACACACCGTGCTAGTTACTGATACGGGTTATGAGTTGTTGACAGTTTCAGTAGGAACCCCGCCTAAACCAACTTCATACCAAATAGTCATTTAGCAATTTTAATGTAGAATGCATCCCCGCCATTTCGAAGAAGCGGATTTCTAAATTTTAATTTTTAACCCAATGCAACGTAAGAATAATCGAGCTACATATCAAATACGCCCAATATCAGTAACGAGGCACTATACGAAATATGCGCAAGGATCGGTATTAATTGAATGCGGAGATACGAAAGTTCTTTGTACTGCCAGTATTTCAGATAAAGTTCCTCCTTTTCTCAAGGGCACTGGACAAGGTTGGTTAACTGCAGAATATGGCATGCTACCCTGTTCTGCTCAAGAGCGAATTCAACGAGAAGCGTCAAAGGGAAAACAATCTGGGCGTACTATGGAAATTCAACGATTAATTGGCCGTTCGCTTCGAGCAGTTACTGATTTGGCCCTAATCGGTGAGCGCACTATTCAGATCGATTGCGATGTTATTCAGGCTGATGGAGGAACCCGCACGGCGAGTATTACTGGTGCTTACGTTGCTTTGCATGATGCCATTGATACATTAATAGAACAAAAAATTATCACGGGTAACCCAATTCTTGAACAGGTGGCAGCGATTTCGGTGGGTATTTATCAAGGTGTCCCGATCATTGATCTTGATTATGCAGAGGACTCAACTTGTGATACTGATATGAATGTGGTCATGACAGGGAATCTTAACTTGGTAGAAATACAAGGAACAGCAGAAGGAGCTGCGTTTAGTCGTGATGAATTGAATACGATGCTCGATATTGCCCAAAAAGGGATTCAAGATCTGATCGGTATACAAAGATCAGCTCTGGCGCTCAATTAAGAAATGTATGCAGCAATTAGTCATTGCAAGTAATAACGCAGGTAAATTAAAAGAAATTCAACAAATCCTGGCGCCACTTACCATTCAAGTATTGCCACAGAAGAATCTGGGTGTGGCAGAAATCGAGGAGCCTTATCAAACATTTGTTGAGAATGCGTTGGCAAAAGCACGCCATGCGAGTCAGTGCACAGGTTTGCCCGCGTTGGCAGATGACTCGGGAATTTGTGTTCAGTCATTAGGAGGGGCGCCGGGTATCTTTTCTGCTCGTTATGCGGGCGAACCTAAATCTGATCAGCGTAATAATCAGAAGCTCATTGAAACGCTTAAATTCAATTCAGATCGAACAGCTTATTACTACTGTATTATGGTGTTGACGCGTAGCGCTGATGATCCGCAGCCAATTATTGCCGATGGTTATTGGTATGGCGAAATAATCCTGGAACCGAGGGGTGAGGGTGGGTTTGGATATGACCCGTATTTTTTTTTGCCAGAGCTAGGAAAAACTGCAGCAGAGCTTTCTTCAATACAAAAAAATCAATATAGCCATCGATCTAAGGCGCTGGCGAAACTGACTGAAGTACTCGTGAATTATCGTTTCTGATTTTCATGCTCGAGTCAAAAACAATTTCACCAATTTTAAATTTTCAATCACCTCGATTGCTTGAACTGCCTCCACTAGGTTTGTACATCCATTTTCCCTGGTGTATTAAAAAATGCCCTTATTGTGATTTTAATTCACATGAAATTGGGAGTGATCCAACGGTTTTGCCTGAGAAAGAATATTTGTCTGCGTTGCTACGTGATTTAGAAACTGCATTACCTCTAGTTTGGGGGCGACCTGTTAGCAGCATTTTTATCGGAGGTGGTACGCCCAGTTTATTGAGTGCATCAGGATTAGAGCAATTATTGTCCCGAGTCAGGATGCTGCTACTATTAGAACCATCTGTTGAAGTTACTCTAGAGGCTAATCCAGGAACATTTGAATCAAAAAAATTTGAAGCGTTTCGTGAAGCTGGGGTGAATCGTCTTTCGATAGGTGTTCAAAGTTTTAACGCAGAACAATTGTTAAAATTAGGTAGAGTTCATAACGATACTGAGGCGCGCCACGCAATCGAAATTTCACAGCGTTATTTCGACAACATCAATTTGGATTTAATGTACGCATTACCTAATCAAACGATTAAGCAAGCGCAAATGGATATCGAAACTGCCTGTGCTACTGGCGTACCTCATATTTCGGCCTATCATTTAACCTTAGAGCCAAATACCTTGTTTTATCAATGTCCCCCGCAATTACCCGATGACGAATTGTCTGCTGACATGCAGGCATTGATTGAGCAAACTTTGAAAAATTCTGGATTTGTTCGGTACGAAATTTCAGCCTTTGCGCATTCTGGGCATCGATCTCATCATAATTTGAACTATTGGCAGTTTGGTGATTATCTAGGGATAGGTGCAGGCGCACACAGTAAGATTAGTTTTCGAGACAGAATCATTCGCCAGATGCGTTATAAACACCCGAAGAGGTATCTAGAGGTGCTGCTTAATCATTCAGTTTCCCCTGTTCAAGCAGAGCAGGAGCTCCAGGTGTTTGATCGTAGCTTCGAATTCATGATGAATGCACTGCGTCTTATTGATGGATTCCACCCGGATGCGTTTTATGCTCGAACTGGGTTGCCTATTATTGCTGTTCAACAACAGCTTAAAACTGCTGAACAAATGGAACTGATTAACTGGGACCATGATCGTATCCGGCCAACTGATCTGGGCAGAAAATTTTTGAACGATTTGCTACAAATTTTCTTACCGAATAAATAATTCATTAGTGGCGTTGTTTACTTTGGGGATGTGAAAAGATCAATGGCTTATGTGAAATTGGATGAAGTTGTTGAATGTATGTTGGACGCGGGGGCCAAGAAAGCAAATCTTTCAATCAAAAATATGCTGATTCGGGGGGCGCTTGCGGGTGCTTTTCTGGGTTATGCGACAAGCCTTGCAGTTTTGGTTGTTGTGCAAACAAATCTGGGAATTGGGGGAGCAGTAGTATTTCCCGTGGGGCTCGTGATGATTGTGTTATTGGGACTTGAATTGGCGACAGGAAATTTTGCGGTACTCCCGATCGCAGTAAAAGATGGTCGAACTCGAATGGGGCGCTTGTTTCAGAACTGGTTCTGGGTTTTAGTAGGAAATTTGATCGGGGGAGTAGGTTATGCACTTTTATTTGTTTTGGTTATTACCAAGTTTGGGCATGTTGATCCGATTAATTTAGATCAAGCCATAAAACTAATCGCGATTGCTGAGCAAAAGACGATTGCTTATGCAGCAATTGGCTTTAGCGGGATGGCTACGGCATTCATTAGTGCCGTGCTATGTAACTGGATGGTGGCGTTAGGATCCGTTATTGCTTTTACGTCTACTACAACAGGGGGGAAAATTGCTGCAATGTGGCTGCCAACCATGACCTTTTTTGCATTGGGTTATGAACACGCTATTGTAAATATGTTTGTTATTCCCGCAGGCATGATGCTAGGTGCAGATATCACTATTCTGGAATGGTGGACATGGAATGGTTTCCCAGTGATATTGGGTAATATCACTGGTGGGATGATCTTTACAGGATTGGCACTATATATTACGACAAGGAAGTAAGGATAAGGTGTGATGGCTCCTAAAGCCGATCAATAGCGAGTGATACGCTATAATTACTCCGATTCCCGTCATATAAGAGTTGTCCACCTTCTATGACAGCATTACAGGTTGTGGTTTGTCCAGCCAGTCTTTTGGTATTTAGCCGCATACGAAAGCGTCGTGCATCATTGCGATTAAAGTAACCAACAGTCATTCCTTTAATATCAATACGAATGGCTTGATTATCAAATTTATTGGTGTTTTCGGGAATGAGTATGGCAAGATATTCCAAATGAGCGCCTCTATCTCCATGGTTTCCGACAAGTTTCTTGAAGGCGGATTGATAATAAAATTCTCCGACTAGTTGAAACCGATGATATGGTGCAATAGGTTCCCAATAATATGCAGCCACCTGATTATTTAAGTTAAATTTGCCTAACATATTGTGTCTATAGCCTGATCAAAAAATAAGAAATTAATGATCTTGATGACGCTAAACTTGTGTGAATAGATAGGTTTGCTAAGCAAAAACTACCATTGAATAGCCACTTTTCATTTTCAGTACGCTGGGTAGAGAAATGAAATGGCTTTTGTAATGTTTCGCATCAAGAAGATTTTAGTAGCTATAAGTGGTAGCAACAATGATGCCAGTTGTTTTATGTTGTTATTAATCAATGAGTTGCATATCAATGGTTTGGTGGTAATGCGCAAATTGTAAAATTAATTGACGCGATATCAAGGTGTGCATCAAAGATATTGATGCTGAGTTTTGTGTTGCAATTGCGATAATTGCAAAGAGGCAAACCGAAAAGAGGATTGTTTAAATTTACTAACCTATTCGACAAGAACAGCAGTGCCAGATGCTGAGACCATGAGCATACCATTTTCTTTACCTAGCACTTCGTAGTCAATGTCGATACCGACGACTGCGTTTGCGCCCAGGTCTTTAGCTTTATCTTTTAACTCATCAAGGGCAATATCCCGAGCCCGTTGCAGTTCTTTTTCATAGGTTCCCGATCGACCACCAACGAAATCACGAATACCAGCAAAGAGATCTTTTAAAGCATTGGCACCGAGCACGGCTTCTCCAGCAACGATGCCGCAGTATTTTGTAATATGCTTTCCTTCAATCGTTGGTGTTGTGGTTAATAGCATGGTTAATTTAACTAAAGTTGGCACAAGATAGGATTAATATTACTATAAATTTGAATTAATCCATTGTTTCTGTAGGTATAATTTTTTACTAAACGTCAATTGATCTAGTCGATATGATTTGGTTCGTTGACGTAATTTTCCAGGCAGGTTAAAATCTAAGTCTTTAAAGTTAAGTGTATTTGCGTGCATTTCTAGTTCTGGCAAAGATTTATTTTATGTCTTGGATACGGAACGAACCATTGCGTAGGATTATGTTGTGGCAATTACTAGCAACCGGTTTGATGGCAATTGCTTGTGGCTGGTTTGTTGGAATGCATGGCGCAATTTCTGCTTTGCTGGGTGGATTGGTGAGTGTGGTCGCTTCATTAGTATACTCACTGCTCATTGATCGGCATAAGGGTTATACAGCAGGCGAGGTTGTAAAGACTGCGCTTAAAGCAGAAGCAATTAAGATTTTAGTAATGATCATACTCCTTTTCGGGGTATTTTTATTATATAAAGAAGTTGTTCCAATCGTCTTTATTGGGGTATTCATCGTCGCGGCGATTATCTTTAGTATGGCGCTATTTGTAACAACTGCTAAAAAATAAATAATGAGAATAGAAAGCTAAAAATAATGGCAGCAGAACTCACACCAACTTCTTATATCAACCATCATTTGACAAATATGACCATCGCAGTGGGTGATGGTTCATTTTGGACGTTGCATCTTGATACGCTAGTTATGTCAGTAATATTAGGCATAATG
>CAZIDT010000039.1:0-8547 GCA_964537855.1 uncultured Nitrosomonas sp. | reverse complement strand
CTTTAATACGTACCATATTAACGCCATCTTGGCGCTGTCCATATATTCCCATCTGTAGTCGGGTAGCAGTAAATCGATCAACATCCATCTTCTGCGCAAAGAAATCCTGCAATGATTGATCATAGGAGTCAATTTCCTCATCATTAGCCAGATCGGTTAAATAATCCATCTTATTTCTTCTCTCCATTTTTTCGCTCATATCAACTTGCTAGTGATATGTAAGTAAGCTGTTAATAATTTGCCCCTATTTTATCTGATATCTGATCACTGGCGGTAATTTCTCGTTGACTTCTTTTTCTTTTATCTTATGAATCATAATTCGAACCTGCGCCGTTATTGGACCATTGATTGATCACATAAAAATGCGGCCACAGTTCATTTAGGGCAAAAAAGTGGATTATGTTATCAGCACTTACATATACCTCATAATAATATTATATTACAATTATATAATTATTAATTATATAGAACCAAGATGAGACTTCAGCAGTTACGTTTTTTATGTGAAATCAATCGCCAGAATTTAAATCTTTCCAAAGCGGCAGAAAGCCTGCACACGTCCCAGCCAGGCATTAGTAAACAAATACAATTACTTGAAGAAGAGCTCGGTGTAGACATTTTTGTGCGTAACGGCAAACGTATCGTCAAAATTACCCCTCCTGGAGAAGCAATTATTGCAATCGCCGAACGTATGCTACATGATGCTGAAAACTTAAAATCAGTTGGTCAAGAGTTTAACAATCAAGCTAGCGGTACGCTTACCATCGCAACCACACATACCCAAGCAAGATATGCGCTTCCACCCATTATTAAGCGTTTTACTGAACGTTACCCCAATGTAAAGCTGATCCTGCGACAAGGAAATCCGATGCAGATTGCAACATTGGTCTCGTCGGGCGAAGCTGATTTGGCCATTGCCACCGAGGCAATCGAGCTATTCCATGAGTTGATTATGTTGCCCTGTTATCAATGGAATCGCTGTATCGTATTACCACCCGATCACCCACTCTTAGCCAACCCAATCCTTACACTGGAATCCATCGCGCAATATCCTATCGTTACCTATGATTTTGCATTTACAGGTCGTTCAAAAATTAATCGCGCATTCGAAGCAAGAGGACTTAATCCGAATGTGGTTTTGACTGCTATCGACTCCGATGTCATCAAGACCTATGTTGAGCTAGGCTTAGGCATCGGAATATTAGCCAATATGGCTTTTGATCCCCTCCGAGATAAACATCTCCGATCAATTGATGCCAGCCATTTATTTGAACCCAGCACAACTCGAGTTGGTATTAGCCGAAACAGCTACATCCGTGGATATAGCTATGACTTCATAGAAATGTTTGCCCCACATTTAACGCAGGATGTAGTCAAATCAGCAATGAAAGGCAAATCCAAAAGGACCGAGCCTTTCTCATTCTAAACGCATAAAAATCCCACCTGGCCGAATACCACGATAGTGGACCTCTCATTCATTGAATTCCTAGCTTCACCATTTTTTCAAAGTAAACAAAAACCACGGCATTGATTTATCAGTTCATCAAAAAAAATCAAATCCGTTGTCAACGCGATGGTATTTGATCTCGTTATTGGTACCTACAAAGCAGCAAAATTCAAACAACACTAAGGTTCACATAAGATAACTATAAATAATGAGGAAAAATGCTTTTAACTAATCAATATAGCGCGAATGCAAACAAAACCATCGCACTCATTCCCAAAAATCTAACCCATTCTATTACTCACTAGTAGACCCTAGTCTCATCTTCACGATTTTAATTTGATACCCGCTGTTTATGGAAAAGCTAAATATTGCTTATACGTGTAACGTCAGAAAGCCCGGCATGGAAGATGAACGATATGGCGAATTCGAAAGCCCAGAGACGATCGAGTCTGTTATTGAAGCGCTTGAAAGCACGAGCGCAAACGTAGAATTAATTGATGTGGGGCCAGATATTTTTCAGCAACTTGAGAAACGCAAAAACAGAATTGATATTGTTTTTAACAATACTGAAGGATTAAATGAAAAGGAATTACGTGAAGCCATCGTTCCTTTCTTTTGCGAATTTTTACAGATTCCCTATACCGGGAGTAGCCCTAAAACCTTTATCAATAAAATGGACAAAGCCACGGCTAAAAGAATTGTGGCTTACGACGGAGTTTTAACCGCGCGCTTTCAGCTTATGAAGCCCCAGGATAAGCTTAGAGACTTATCATTTCCACTCATGGTTAAACCCTATAGCGAAGGAACCAGTATTGGTATAAATCAAAAAAGCAAGGTCAATAACTCAGCCGAGCTTTATCAAGCTATTGAAACTATCTCTACTCAATTCAATCAACCTGCCCTTGTTGAAGAATTTCTAAATGGAACAGAGTATACAATTGGTTTGATTGGAAACTACCTATTACCCATCCTAGAAATCGACTTCTCAAAGATTCCAGGGCAGCCACAACTTCGCGATCCACATATAAAGAGTATTGAGAATCCTTACATCTCACACTTACCCTGGAACGAGAAAGCTAAAAAATTTGCGTCACTTGCAATTAAAGCACATGAGGCACTCGAAGTTCGCGATTATAACCGCATGGATTTTCGTGAACGAGATGGCCAGCTCTATTTTTTGGAGGCCAATGTTATCCCCGGACTCCACCCAACTGAAGCAGACCTGACCAATATGTGCCGCCATGCCGGTATTGCCCACGCGGATATGGTAGTACTGATTTTGAGTATAGCTGTAAAAAGACTATCTGAGCACTATCCAGAACGATTCAAGAAAAAAACGGAATTACTCTATGAGTTGGCAAAAGAAACTATTAACAAAGCCGCGCACGCGGGTGAAATAGTTTATCAGGACCGAGTATATAACCTTTTAGGATAATAATTTGAGAACTACAAGCTTATG
The DNA here is from genome assembly GCA_964537855.1 of uncultured Nitrosomonas sp. GTDB lineage: Bacteria > Pseudomonadota > Gammaproteobacteria > Burkholderiales > Nitrosomonadaceae > Nitrosomonas. The sequence goes on along the minus strand of CAZIDT010000039.1, from coordinate 5,641 downwards.
ATCATTCCTATCTCACAAGAAATGCACCCCCAGCTTATCAAAATTGCACTTCAAGAAATTGGCTCTATGTATCAGTCTGAGCTTCATGAAGAACTACAGGATATTGGAAGAGGAAAATGTTTTGGCCTTTGTAAGCTGGAAAATGGCAATCCTATCGGTTATGTAGTTGCCAAAAAGACTATTGATGCCTATCACCTGCTTACCATTGCTGTCGATGTGGAACATCGCGGTAAAGGATATGGTTCTTTATTAATTGACACTATTTTCGCTGAGATTGAAAAAAAAGGCGGACGAATCCTCAATGTAATTACTGATGCAGAAGCTAATGAAAGCATACGTTTCTACCTCAAAAACAGCTTTGTTCTAACTGGCATAGTACAAGACGAATTCATTTCTGGTGTTGCCCAAGTTCACCTTACAAAACGTGCCGGATACAGTCCCGAGTAATTTTATAAATCGTCTTTTAATAACAATCAAAAATAGATATTCCAAGGACACAAAACATGAGAATTAGAGCAACTAAAATGGACGGCTGTGGTAACTCTTTCCTGGTTGTCGATGAGATAAAAACCCCGTTGGCTGGATATGACCGAACCAAAATTTCGAATGCACTTGCAACTCAGCATGATACGGATGGCATACTCTATATCGATCAGCAGTTTGGAATGGCAACAATGAAAATTTTTGATCGAGATGGCACAGAAGAAACGATGTGTGGTAACGGGCTCCGCTGCGCTACTCGATATTTTCGTGATCAATACATCTCGAGAAATGTTTTCCCAATTGCTACAGGTGATGGTATTAAAGAAGTTACGGTCGACAATGAACTTGTCGAGGTCAATCTTGGCCCAGCTCGTGATTTCTCTAAAATAGGCGACAAGGCTTATTTTGTGTTCACGGGTGTTCCTCACCTCGTTGTATTAGGTAATGAGATAAGTCTTGAGTCTGCCAGAACATTAGGAAAATCCCTTCGAGAAGATAAATCACTCTGCGAGCAAGTCAACCATCCAGAAGGTATTAATGTCAATTTTATCTGGCAAACACTCGAGGGAATCGCTGTACGTACCTATGAAGTCGGTGTTGAAGATGTTACGCTCAGCTGCGGCACGGGAAGTGCCGCAAGCGCTTATGTTGCTGCAAAAATTTATGGACTATCCCTTCCCATTACTACACAATCGCTCGGTGGTGACCTAGAGATTCGCGATATCGGAGGAGAGCTATCAATTCGTGGCAAAACTCGCTACCAAGGAAAAGTCATTGGATTCGTAAATCACGCATATCCTAAATCAATTATGCCTTCCCAGTATTGGCAACGCGGCAATGTTTCATTAAGTATATAAATTCAATAATTAATTCAACACTCCCTCCGTATGGAATTTTCTATCATTACCTTTTTACTAATTATGCTAGCAATGGCTTTCGCAGATGTTTGCTGGACACTTTACTTTATTGATGTAGAAGAGAGAAAAGCCCATCCTGCCGCATTTTGGTCAGCTATGATTATTCTCGTTACAGCTTTTTCTGTGACAAATTATGTTGAAAACAAAATTTATATTGCTGCTGCTTTTATGGGTGCCTACATCGGCACTTATGGAACGCTCAAATGGAAACTACATAAAGAGAAACAACTCGCTCAATCTGAATCATCTCAAACCAAGGAGGTTTAACAACATTAAACTTCAAGGAGCTTTGCATCAATGGTCACCCCCTCTCCCCTGATCCACATCCACGACCGTAACCAAACTTCCTCGATTTCCCCAGGCGTTCCTAATATAGGAAATCACTTGCGCGATTTCTTCATCTCTGAGTAATTGCTGGAAAGGTGGCATACCATAAGGCTGTGGATTAAGATGAGTAGTTGGCGGATATCCGCCATTTAACACGGCCCTGATAAGATTGAGCGGAACAGGCAACGTCACGCTGCGATTGTTAGCAAGCGCCGGATAGATGCCCGGCACACCTTGCCCAGATTCACCGTGACAATCCTGACAATGTTTTTCATATACTTTCTCACCCTGCACAACATATCGCTTAGCATTCTCGGAAATTTCCGGATAACGAGCACTTCCATGTGCGGCTCTGTCTGGTAACGATTTAAGATAGACTGCCATGGCCCTTATATCTTCAGGTGACCAATATTGTAAGCTTTGCTGTACCACAGTTGCCATAGGACCCGAAACACTCGCATGTTTTGATACGCCTGAAGAAAGTAATTCGATAATATCTTCAATTCTCCAGTCAATGACACTGGCCTCTTTGCGGGAATAAAGAGAAGGCGCGTACCAATTTGATCCCATCATTTGCCCGCCTCCAACTGCAGCATCTTTTTTTGCACCGACTTCATTACGCGCAGTATGGCAGGCATCGCAATGCCCTAACCCTTGCACCAAATAAGCGCCACGATTCCATTCCTCACTCTGCGCTGGATCTGCTTCATAAACACCTTGCTTAAAAAAAAGCTTCCGCCAGCCAAATAGCAATGGTTTGGAATTATAGGGAAAAGGAATTTCATGTACTGAGTTAACTTGGAAAACAGCAGGAATTGATTGAAGATACTCAAAAATCGATTTCACATCAGCTCGTGATATCTTTGTAAATTCAGTATAAGGAAATGCGGGATAAAGCATGCGCCCATCGCGGGATTTTCCTTCATGCATTGCTAACCAGAAATCTTCTTCAGTCCAATGACCAATTCCAGTTTCTTTATCAGGTGTAATGTTCGGTGTAATAAACGTACCGAATACGGTTGTCAAGCGACGCCCGCCAGCAAATGGAACTCCTCCCTTTGCCGTATGACAACCAAGACAATTACCAACTCGGGCAAGATATTCTCCTTTCACTAAATCGTGCTCAGCTGAAGAAGCGGAAAGTGTCGGTACTTGCAATGCAAATAAGAAAAAAAATACGCAGCTACTAATCACATAAATTTTAGTGAAAGATGTATTAGGCCAGAAACGATACTGATTCATTCTTCTACTACTCCTCCAGGAAAAATGGCATGGCACCGTTTTGCCAAATCCAATGGCAGCACCTTTTGTACCCCCCCTTCTACAGTTCGGCTCGCCAGCCATCTGGATATCGCTATAATTTCATCATAGCTAAGCTGCTTGGCTATTTCTGACATACAATTCGTTACTTGCCCACGAATTAGGCTTCCACTTCGCCAACCACTCAATTGTGCAGTCAAATAAGCGCTCGTTAGCCCTAATAGCCCAGGAACATAGGGTGCGGTACCCATTAAAGTATCGCCATGACAAGAACTACAGCCAGGAATATTCCGTTGAGGATCGCCTAGTCGAATAAGTTTCTCTGCCAAATCAATTTCATGAGACTTTAAATTAATCAGCTCAGGTGCAGAATAAGGGATATCTAATTGGGAAAAATAATGTGCTATCGCTCGCAAGTAGTCATCAGTCATGTTCTCAAGCAAAAGCGCCATAGGCTGGTGGTAGCGCCGTCCATCTCGGAAATGACGCAATTGATTAAATAGATACCCTTCAGGCTTTCCAGCGATACGAGGATAATAAGTATTCCTTTCTTGATTGCTGTCGCCATGGTGGTGACAAATGGTACAAGCCCTAACACGTTCTGTCATAGTATCAGGAACAGGGCTACGTATTGAACGTTCAGCGCTAACGTTTAGCGTAAAAGAAAATAAACTGATTAAAATAAATAACTTCATGCGCGTTCGCTCACACTCTAAAGATGGATTTCTTCGATATGCAGACTTCCCAATTTGCTGATCTCTATCAGCATCAAATGATCATGCTAGAAAAAAGTTTAACGCAAAGCACTCTCTCCACTCACCTTATCCAAAATTATCTTAATGCTCTCTATCACTCAGATAGCCATTTGGGAAGAATTACGCTCAGAATTGGTCAATATTGTGACATACTTTCACGCTTGATGATTGGAGCAAAGCTAACCAATGCGCTATTTATCACTGCTTGCAATCCTCATAGCCAACTTCAATGCACTCAAATCAATGATCTATTACAAATCCAACTTCATAAGCAATTAACCTATTATTCACCCTGGATTTACCCAGGCGAGAGTATTGATCCACGAAATCACTGGCCAGCAGAATCCAGTTATCTTACGCTTGGAATCGACTTACTTCATTCGATTCAAATCGGGATACAATTCAAACAAAACGCAATCGTTTGGTGTAATGTTGATGCAGTTCCTCGGTTAATTCTGTTACGCTAACCAGCTTCGGCTCTATCCCTTACAGGAATGCGCCAAATAAATAGAGTCAGCACGATAGCTAGAATTACTAGCATTAGTTTGAGCCATATCGCTGACACAATAACGATCGAGCTTCCAAAAGACAAAGTAATCATCAAATAAACCCAACGCTTGACGCGACGTGGAATGCTGCGATGCATGCACCACTCGTAGATAATCGGTCCAGTGATACGATTACCGAGTAAAAAAACATGGAATCTTTCGGAGCTCCTTGCAAAACATGCGGCTGCTAATAAAATAAAAGGGGTAGTCGGCAAAATAGGCAGAAATATCCCTAAAATACCCAGCAATAAGGCTGTGATGCCGACTCCCAGGTAAAGCCAGCGCATAATCCATGAATCATGTAGACGCAGAATATGCAGACCATCTTTGTCTTGTGAACTGGAAGTTAAATTATTTATCGAATCAGGCATGATAATTTGGGGTTGCGGCTAGAAGGAATTAAAGTAACCCTGTAGTAAGTACTTGCCTAAGGATAAGCATAGAATCCTGAGCACAACCCATATATACTAAATAATTGTTCTGCTTTCTGCAGTTTAATTTTTTTAATCAGTGAATAATAAACTTTATATTAAAACATTTGGTTGCCAAATGAACGAGTATGACTCGGATAAAATGGCTGATGTCCTTCATTCCGCTAAAGGTCTTGAGTTAACCGATAAACCTGAAGAAGCCGATGTTATCTTGTTCAATACATGCTCAGTTCGTGAAAAAGCGCAAGAAAAGGTTTTCCATGATCTTGGGAGAGTTCGGCATTTAAAAGATAAGAATCCAAACTTGCTAATCGGCGTAGGGGGATGCGTCGCTAGCCAAGAAGGGCATGAGATAATTAAGCGTGCCCCTTTTGTTGATCTCGTGTTTGGTCCTCAAACCCTACATCGTTTACCTGAATTAATCAGAAAGCGTGAATTAACGGGTCGTTCTCAAGTTGATATTTCTTTTCCAGAAATCGAGAAATTTGACCATTTGCCTCCTGCGCGCACCGAAGGGGCTACGGCCTTTGTTTCTATCATGGAAGGTTGCAGTAAATATTGCAGCTTCTGTGTTGTTCCCTATACCCGTGGTGAAGAAGTATCACGCCCACTGAATGACATTCTGGTTGAGATTGCGCATTTGACGCTGCGAGGCGTTAAAGAAGTCAACTTACTCGGCCAAAATGTAAACGCTTATCGCGGCAAAATGGACAGTGGCGAAATTGTCGATTTTGCATTATTACTTGAATTCATTCATGAAATTCCAGGTATAGAACGTATCCGCTTCACCACCTCGCACCCCAAGGAATTTACAACTCGACTCATCGATGTTTACGCAAAGCTACCCAAAGTAGTCAATCACCTCCACTTACCCGTTCAATCAGGTTCTGATCGAGTTCTCGCTGCAATGAAACGAGGCT